>CALMNY010000410.1 GCA_937872125.1 uncultured Candidatus Competibacteraceae bacterium
GGCGGGCGCTGGATTATCTGGTCGGCTTCAACCTGTCGCCGCTGCTGTGGAAGAAAATCCGGCCTGGCCTGTCCGCCGGTCGGGTGCAGTCGCCGGCGCTGCGGATGATCGTCGAGCGCGAAGAAGAGATCGAACGGTTCCAGCCGCGCGAGTACTGGACGCTGGAGACCGACAACGCCAAGGCGGGACAACCGTTCAGCGCCCGACTGGCGGAATATGGCGGCGAAAAACTGACGCCATTCAGCGTCGCCAACGGCGAACAGGCGCGGGCCATGGAAGCGACGTTGCGGGCCGCGGCCGACGCCCAACTCGCTGAATCCGGCCCGGTGGACGAGACCGTGATCGGCCGGTTGCGCATCGCCAAGGTGGAGCGCAAACAGCGCAAGCGCAATCCCGCCGCGCCGTTCACCACCTCCACCCTGCAACAGGAAGCCTCGCGCAAGCTGGGTTTTTCCACGCAGCGCACCATGCGCGTCGCCCAGCAGTTATACGAAGGCATTGACACCGGTCAGGGGGCCGTCGGGCTGATCACCTACATGCGCACCGACTCGGTCAATCTGGCGCAGGATGCCCTCAATGACATTCGCGCCCTGATCGCCCAGCGTTACGGCGCGCATAACCTGCCGGCGGGTCCACGGCTGTTCAAAACCAAGGCCAAGAACGCGCAGGAGGCGCACGAGGCGATTCGCCCGACCGTGATCACGGTGTTGCCGGAAACGCTGCGCCCCCATCTTAACGCTGATCAATACGCGCTCTATGAGTTGATCTGGAAGCGCACCGTCGCCTGTCAGATGATTCCGGCCACACTCGATACGGTCGCCGTAGACCTGGCCTGCGGTTCCGGCAACAATTTTCGCGCCACCGGCTCGACGGTTGCTGATCCCGGCTTCATGGCGGTGTACCGGGAAGACGTGGACGACGCCGCCGATGAAGACGAAGGCCGGGTGCTGCCGCCGCTGCGAGAAGGCGAATGGGTGGACCTGCTGGCGCTGCGGGCGGAGCAACACTTCACCGAACCACCGCCGCGCTATTCCGAGGCCAGCCTGGTCAAGACGCTGGAAGAATACGGCATTGGCCGACCCTCCACCTATGCGACCATCATCTCGACTCTGCTGGCCCGCGACTATGCGGTGCTGGACAACCGCCGCTTTAAACCGACTGACATTGGCCGAATCGTCAACCGTTTTCTGACCCAGCATTTCACCCAGTATGTGGACTACGAATTCACCGCCCGCCTGGAAGATGACCTGGATGCGGTCTCGCGCGGCGAGGCGGACTGGCTGCCGCTGATGCGGGGTTTCTGGGATCCGTTCAAGCAACGGGTTGAGGAAAAAGCCGAGAAGGTGTCGCGCCAGGAAGTGGTGCAAAGCCGCGAATTGGGGCAGGACCCCAAAACGGGCAAGCCGGTCTCGGTGCGCATGGGGCGATTCGGGGCGTTCGCGCAGATCGGCGACAAGGATGACGCGGAAAAACCGCGTTTCGCCAGCTTGCGGCCAGAGCAACGGCTGGCCACGATCACGCTGGACGAGGCGCTGGCCCTGTTTCAATTACCGCGCGATCTGGGCGCGACCGCCGCTGGCGAACCGATTCAAGCCAACATTGGCCGCTTTGGGCCGTATGTGCGCTATGGCAAGAGCTACGTCTCGCTGAAAACCGAGGATCCGTACAGCGTCAGCCGCGAACGGGCGCTGGAGTTGATCGCTGCGCACCAGCAGGCAGCGGCCAACAAGGTCCTCCAGGCGTTTCCCGACTCCGCCGTGCAAATCCTCAACGGCCGGTTCGGTCCTTATATTACCGATGGTCAGAAGAACGTCCGCCTGCCCAAGGGCCGCGAACCGGCCAGCCTGGCCCTGGCCGAATGCGAAAGTCTGCTACGCGCAGCGCCCGAGAAGAAGAAACCGGTCGCCCACCGCCGCGCTGCTGCGCCCGTGAAAGCCGCGAAGCGCTCCCGCAGTGGTTAGGGCATGAACCGGTTGCGGCTGCGCGCCGCCGCCCGCGTGGTGCAAACCGGCGGGCTGATCGCCTACCCCACGGAAGCGGTCTACGGGCTGGGCTGCGATCCGCGCAACGAGGCGGCCGTGCGGCGCTTGCTGGCGCTCAAGCGTCGGCCGGTTCACAAGGGGCTGATCCTGATCGCCGCTGATTTCGCCCAGCTCGCGCCGTTTCTGCAACCGCTCACGCCAGCCGACCGCGTCCATCTGGCCGCCACCTGGCCGGGACCTTACACCTGGCTGCTTCCCGCCCGGCCCGACACGCCGCACTGGCTGCGGGGCCGCCACGAAACCCTGGCGGTGCGGGTGACCGCCCATCCGCTGGCGGCGGCGCTGTGTCGGGCCTGTGGACATCCGCTGGTGTCCACCAGCGCCAACTTCAGCGGTCGGCCGCCGGCCCGCAGCGCACTGGCGGCGCGCCGGCAGTTGGGAACCACGATTGACTACCTGCTGCCTGGCCCAACCGGCGGCGCGGCGCGGCCTACGGAAATCCGCGACCTGCGCAGCGGGCGACGGGTGCGTGGGGGCTGAGGCTCCACTTTAGCCGCCACGGTCATTCATGGCGCAGGCGGCGCTACGCCTTATCCCCGAACATGCCCATCGCCCAGCACTACGAATTTCTGGGTCGTCAGGCCCTCCACGCCGACCGGACCGCGCGCATGGAGCTTATCGGTGCTGATGCCGATTTCCGCACCCAGGCCGTACTCGCCGCCGTCAGCGAAGCGGGTGGAAGCGTTGACCATCACCGAACTGGAATCCACCTCGCGCAGAAAGCGCCGCGCCCGGCTGTAGTCCTCGGTGAGGATGGCGTCCGTGTGGGCGGAACCGTAAACGGCGATATGATCCATGGCCTCGTCCATATCCTTGACCACCCGCACCGCCAGAATCGGCGCCAGATATTCGGCGTACCAGTCGTCCTCGGTGGCGACCTTGACGCCCGGCAGCAGGTCGCGGGTGTGCGGGCAACCGCGCAATTCCACCCCGGCGTTCTGGTACATTTTGCCCAGCTTCGGCAGGACCTGGGCAGCGATGCCTTCGGCGACCAGCAAGGTTTCCATGGTGTTGCAGGTACCGTAACGCTGGGTCTTGGCGTTGTAGGCGACCGTCACCGCCTTGTCGAGATCGGCGCGGTCGTCAACGTAGACATGGCAAACCCCGTCCAGATGCTTGATCACCGGCACTCGCGCCTCACGGCTGATTCGCTCGATCAGGCCCTTGCCGCCGCGCGGCACGATCACGTCCACGTACTCGGCCATGGTAATCAGCGCGCCCACGGCGGCGCGGTCGGCGGTGTCAATCACCTGCACCGCATCGGCGGGCAGACCGGCGGCGGCCAGGCCCTGCTGGATGCAGGCGGCGATGGCCCGGTTGGAATGCAGCGCCTCGGAGCCGCCGCGCAGGATGGCGGCATTGCCAGCCTTCAGGCACAGTGCGGCGGCGTCGGCGGTCACGTTGGGCCGCGACTCGTAGATGATGCCGATCACGCCCAGCGGCACCCGCATCCGTCCGACCTGAATCCCCGAAGGCCGATATTTGAGGTCGGTGATTTCGCCCACCGGATCAAACTGGGCGGCGACTTCGCGCAAGCCTTGCGCCATGGCCTTGACGCCCTTGGGCGTCAGTTCCAGCCGATCCAGCAGCGCCGGCTCCAGGCCGGACGCGCGGCCCGCTTCCATATCCTTGCGGTTTTCTGCCAACAACTGCGCCTCAGCCGTTTCCAGCGCGGTGGCAATGGCCAGCAGGGCGGCGTCCTTAACCCGCGTTTCAGCGCGACTGACGATCCGCGCCGCCGCACGAGCGCGCTGGCCGACGGCGTTCATATACTGATGGATAGCAGTGGCGGTATCGGCGTTCGTGTTCATTCAGCACCCTCTTAGCCGACGCTTCATGTACGCCGGACAGTGATATTCAGCGTTCTTCAGGCAATAGTTCCACACCGGCCAGCCGCAGACCGTTTGCTCGCAGCGCATCCCAGGGTGAGCCTGGTTCGACGCCCTTGATCATCCGGTCCGTGCGGGAACAGGCGCCTAACAACTGTCGGCAATTACCCAGCGTCAGCCGTTGCAACGCCTGACGCAACAGCGGTTTGCGTTTTTCCCAGACTTTCTGTTCATTCAGCGCCGCTTCCAGCGCCTGACCGTGGTCGCGGGCGAACGCCAGCGCCACCAGCCGGCGGACTTCCTGATGCAATGCCCAGTTGATCAGCACCGGCTCGACGCCTTCGCCGCGCAGACCGTCCAGAATCCGGGCCACCCGTTCCGGCTTGCCCAGCAGAGCGGCGTCCACAAAATCATAGATGCTGTAACGGGCGCTGTCGCCCACCGCCGCCAACACCGCTTCAACCGTTAATTCCCGGCTCTCCGCCAGCAGCACCAGCTTTTCGATTTCCTGAGCGGCAGCCAACAGATTCCCCTCGACCCGCTCGCCGAGCAGCGTCACCGCGTCCGGGGCCGGCTGCAACCCCCGGCTCCGCAACCGCCGTTCGATCCAGCCCGCCAGTTGACCCGGTTCCAGCGGTGCGGTCTGAATCACCACGCCCGCGCTGTCCAGAGCGCCAAACCAGCGACCTTTCTGGGTTTGCCAATCCAGCTTGCCGGCGGTGATCAGCAACACGGTGTCATCCGCCGGTCGCGTTGCATAATCGCTGAGCGCCTTGGCACCGGCGTCGCCCGGCTTGGCGTTGCCCATCCGCAATTCCAGCAAGCGGCGACTGGCGAACAGCGACTGACTGGCCGCCTGCTGCCGCAGCGTCGCCCAGTCAAAGCCGGTTTCCACGGTCAGGCAGTCCCGCTCGTCGTAACCGCGTTCGCGGGCGGCGGCGCGAATGGCGTCAGCGGCTTCCTGGGACTGCAACGGTTCGTCGCCGAACACCAGATACAGCGACGCCAGGGTTTTACGCAGGTGCGCAGCCAGTTGGTCAGGCCGGACTCTCAAGACTTGATCGCCTGCAAGCGGCGAATGATCTGCCAGGCCAGATCATCAGCCATGCTGTCCACCAGCGATTCCTGGGCGGCCTCGAAGCCCAGCACCCGATTCTCATCAAACAGCAAGCTGCGATTGGCGCTCAGGCCCTCGTCCGTGATCAGCGTTTTGCCGTTGGCCAGAGTGACCCGGTAGGCCGCGTAATAAACCAGGAAGTACGCCCGTTTGATATCGAAACGATCCGCAGCCACCGTGCGCCGGCCGCTGCCCTCGTTCAGGATGGTGATCGTGGCGGTCGCCTGAGCCGGATCGCGGGTTACGGTCACACCGTTGCGCGCCAACAACGACTGGAGCCGGCGACTCAGGACGCCCGGCGGCATACCGACTCCCTGCTGGCTCTGTACATAAGTCACGTGCAACTCGGGCGGCAACTGAGCCTGGCCGCGCAACTGAAAGCCGCAACCCGTCAACAGCACCGCCAGCAACCCCATCCCACTCCAACCGACTCCGCGCCTGACCGCTCTCATCCCAGCCTCCCAACGTTCCGCGCTTTCCGCATTCCGTGTTTTCCGTGTCTTCCGTGGACCCTGCCTTTAGCACACCACATTCACCAGCTTGCCCGGCACCACCACGATCTTGCGGATCGGCCGGCCCTCGACGAACCGCTGGACGTTGGGTTCCACCTGTGCCGCCTGTTCGATAGCGACCCGGTCGGCGTCCACCGGCACTTCGATCTGGCCGCGCAGCTTGCCGTTGACCTGCACCACCAGCGTCACCAGCGAACGGGCCAGCGCCGCCGAATCGGGTTCCGGCCAGGCCGCATTGAGCACGTCCGCGCCGTGGCCCAGTTCCCGCCACAGCGTATGGGTAATGTGCGGCGCAATCGGCGACAGCAACCGCAGCAGGATGCTCAATCCTTCCCGGCGCACGGCGGCGGCGTGGGCGTCTGCTCCCGCTTCGATCCGACCCAGGGCATTCAGGATTTTCATGCCGCCGGACACCACGGTGTTGAACTGGTGGCGGCCAAAGTCGAACAGGGCCTGCCGCAGCGCCTCGTGAACCTCTCGGCGCACCGCGCGCAGCGGTTCCGACAGCGCGGCGGCGTCCAACTCGCTGGCGGCGCGAATGGCGTCCTGATGTTCGGCGGCGTAAGCCCACAGCCGGCGCAGGAACCGGTAAGCGCCGGCCACACCGGAGTCCGACCATTCCAGCGCCTGATCGGGCGGCGCGGCGAACATCATGAACAGCCGGGCGGTATCCGCCCCGTACTGTTCGATCAGCGCCTGCGGATCCACGCCGTTGTTCTTGGACTTGGCCATCTTTTCAATGGCACCAATCGTCACCGGCTGGCCATCACGGCGCAGCGTCGCGGCGACTGGCCGGCCCTTGTCGTCGGTTTGCACCGCGACCTCGGCGGGGTTGAGCCATTGCTTACGACCGTCTGCGCTCTCCCGGTAGAAGGTCGGCGCCACCACCATGCCCTGCGTCAGCAGATTGGCGAACGGTTCTTTCACCGTGGTCAGACCGAGATCGCGCATGACCTTGGTCCAGAACCGGGAATAGAGCAGGTGCAGGATGGCGTGCTCGATGCCGCCGACGTACTGATCCACCGGCATCCAGTAGTTGGCCCGCGCGTCCACCATCGCGTTCGCGTCCGGCGCGCAATAGCGGAAGAAGTACCAGGACGAATCCACGAAGGTGTCCATGGTGTCGGTTTCGCGCCGGGCCGGTTTCCCGCATTGCGGGCAGGCGCAATGGAGAAATTCGGCGTATTTGTTCAGCGGGTTGCCGGAACCGTCCGGCACCAGATGGGCGGGCAACACCACCGGCAACTGTTTGTCGGGAACCGGAACCGCGCCGCAATCGGCGCAATGAATGATCGGGATCGGCGTGCCCCAGTAACGCTGGCGGGAAATGCCCCAGTCGCGCAGCCGCCAAGTCACTTTCTTCTCGCCCAGGTCCTTGTCGCTCAGATCGGCGGCGATGGCGTCCACCGCCTGCTCGAAATCCAGCCCGTCGTAGGGGCCGGAATTGATGCAAACCCCATACTCAGCGTAGGCATCGCGCCACGGCGCGGGGGTTTCATCGCCAACGCTGGTGCGGATCACCGGCTTGATCGGCAGGCCGAACTGGTGGGCGAAGGCGAAATCGCGCTCATCATGGGCCGGCACCGCCATCACCGCGCCCTCGCCGTAGCCCATGAGCACGTAGTTCGCCACCCACAGCGGGAGTGATGCGCCGGTGAGCGGATGGGTGACGGTCAGGCCGGTCGGCATCCCCTTCTTTTCCTGGGTCGCCAGTTCGGCTTCGGTGACGCCGCCGTGCCGGCACTCGTCAATGAAGGCGGCCAGGGCGGGATTGCTCTTCGCCATGTGCAAAGCCAGCGGGTGTTCGGCGGCCACGGCAACGTAGGTCGCGCCCAACAGGGTGTCGGCGCGGGTAGTGAATACCCAGAGAATACCGGACGTATTCCCCTCCTTGGCTAAGGAGGGGTGGCGCGCAGCGCCGGGGTGGTTCGACTGTGCCGATGCGGGGATGCGGTAGGGAAAACCGATCCGCACCCCGTGGCTCTTGCCGATCCAGTTCTTCTGCATCAGCTTGACCTGCTCCGGCCAGCCGGGCAAATGGTCAAGCTCCGTCAGCAATTCTTCGGCGTACTTGGTGATCGCCATGTAGTACATGGGAATTTCGCGCTTCTCGACCAGCGCGCCGGTGCGCCAGCCGCGCCCATCAATCACCTGCTCGTTGGCCAGCACGGTTTGGTCCACCGGATCCCAATTGACCACGCCGGTCTTGAGGTAAACGATGCCCTGCTCCAGCATCCGCAGGAACAGCCACTGGTTCCAGCGGTAATACTCCGGCGCACAGGTCGCCACTTCGCGGTCCCAGTCCACCGCGAAGCCCAGCGACCGCAGTTGCCGCTTCATATAGGCGATGTTGTCGAAGGTCCATTGCGCCGGCGCGACCCCGCCGGCCATCGCCGCGTTTTCCGCCGGCAGGCCGAAGGCGTCCCAACCCATCGGTTGCAACACGTTCCTGCCCAACATGCGCTGGTAGCGGGCGATCACGTCGCCGATGGTGTAGTTGCGCACGTGGCCCATGTGCAGCCGCCCGCTGGGATAGGGGAACATGGACAGACAGTAGTATTTCGCGCGGCCTGGCTCCTCGCGCACGGCGAAGGCGCGTTGCTCGTCCCAATAACGTTGTGCTTCCGCTTCAATAACTTGCGGATTGTAAGACTCGGCGATCACGGCGATTCCCTGGCATTGGCTGGCTTTAAAATGAAGTGCGGTAAGATAGCATAGGTTCCAAGCCTGACGGCAAATGCCCTGGAGCAGCAGCAATTCTCATTTTGGCCCGAACTGTAACCGGGATGAGGGGGGTTCCCAAGCATCCCTTGGCAGCAGCTCCTGTGATCCTGGCGGTTCTGCCGCCTCAAGCGCGCTATACTCGGATTATTATCCTTATGATCAGGAACGAGGTTTCCGACGTGCCGATTATCGCTGCAATTCAGATGGTTTCCGGTCCCAGCATCGCTGAGAATCTGGCCGCCACCGCCGAGCTACTGGCCCAGGCCGCCACGCACGGTGCAAAACTGGCGGTGCTGCCGGAAAATTTCGCGCTGATGGGTCAGCGGGAAAGCGACAAACTGGCGGTGCGGGAAACCGAAGGCGACGGGCCGATCCAGGCGTTTTTGGCCGAACAGGCGGCCCGGCATCGCCTGTGGCTGGTCGGCGGCACCATTCCGCTGCGCGTCGCTGGCGATGACGACCGGGTACACGCCGCCTGCCTGTTGTACGATGATCAGGGTCGGCAGGCGGCGCGCTACAACAAGGTGCATTTATTTGATGTGCAGGTCGTGGGCAGCGCGGAACGCTACGCTGAATCTGCCACCATCGCGCCCGGCGACCGCTATGTCGTAGCCGATACTCCGCTGGGCCGGCTCGGTTTGGCCGTGTGCTACGACCTGCGCTTCCCGGAGCAATTTCGCACGCTGGTGGATCAAGGCATGGAAATTCTGGCCCTGCCAGCCGCGTTCACTGCAACGACCGGCCTGGCGCACTGGGAAACGCTACTGCGCGCCCGCGCCATCGAGAATCAATGCTATGTCATCGCCTCGGCCCAGGGCGGAAAGCACGCCAACGGTCGGGAAACCTACGGCGACAGCCTGATCATTGATCCCTGGGGCGTGGTGCTGAACCGGTTGCCGCAAGGACCGGGGGTGGTGCTGGCGGAGTTTGACCGGGAACGGTTAGAGAGCGTGCGGCAACAATTTCCAGCCTTGGAGCATCGGGCACATTGCGCGGTTTGAGCGCGATGACTGCTGATGCCGCGGTGGACGAGGCGCTGACTGTAAGTGAAACCCTGGTGAAAATTAAAATTGCGACCTGGAATGTGAATTCCCTGAACGTGCGTCTACCGCAGGTATTGGGCTGGCTGCGCGACCAGCAACCGGACATCCTGGCTTTACAGGAAACCAAGCTCACCGATTCCGACTTTCCGACGCTGGATATCGCCAACGCCGGTTATCACGCCGTATTCGCCGGACAGAAAACCTACAACGGCGTGGCGATTCTCAGCCGGCTGCCCGCCGGCGAAATCGTCACCAATCTGCCGGGGCTGGATGACCCGCAGCGGCGAGTATTGGGCGCAACAGTGGGCGCGATACGGGTGCTGAACCTTTATGTCCCCAACGGCCAGGCGGTCGGTTCTGACAAATACACCTACAAACTGGCCTGGCTGGCAAAGCTGACCGACTGGCTGCGTGACGAACTGGCCCGCTATCCTCAACTAGTGGCGCTGGGCGATTTCAACATCGCGCCCGAAGACCGCGACGTGCATGATCCCACTGCCTGGGCCGGCCAAGTGCTGTGCAGCGAACCTGAACGGGCGGCGTTTCGGCGACTGCTGGATTTGGGACTACAAGACGCTTTCCGGCTATTTCAGCAGGAAGAACAAAGTTTTAGCTGGTGGGACTACCGCGCTGCCGCGTTCCGGCGCAATATGGGCCTGCGGATTGACCACATTCTCATTAGCCCGGCACTGGCGGCAGTCTGCACCGCCTGTCAGGTGGACAAGGCCCCGCGCCGGCTGGAACGCCCGTCCGATCACGCGCCAGTGATGGCCGAATTTAATCAGGGCACGGCTACTGAATAATCAGTTCCTTGTTATCATAACCGATCGCACATAAGGGCCAGCATCCAGGCTTTTTCAAATGGTTATTGAATACGCCAAGATTTATCAAACTGCTTTTATCCATAAAAAATCAGGAATTATTTATGGAATCCTTGTTATTCTGATTATTTTCATACACTTGCTGCTTGCCCAATATTACCAGTTTATTTGTGACGATGCTTATATATCTTTTCGTTACGCTAAAAACATGGCGCTGGGTCATGGATTGACCTGGAACCCTGGAGAATACGTCGAAGGCTATACCAATTTTTTATGGACTGCATGGCTAGGATTCTGTTATTGGCTTGGTTTCGATATTGAATCCTTAAGCCTGATCTCATCGGGATTGCTTTCAATACTGTCGTTAGGTGTTGTTTATCTAATCCTTCGTGAAGGTTTTCCAGATCGCTATCGAATACTGTTTTTAATCACACTGGCCCTCCTCGCTGTAAACCGGAGCTGGAACGTATGGGCCAGCAGCGGCCTGGAAACCAGGATGTTTACATTCTTTTCTCTTTGTGGCTTCTATCTTGTTTTCCTATCAAAGAAACGATTTGCTGTTTTGGCAGGTTCATTTTTATTTGGACTTTCTACGCTAACCCGCCCCGATGGTTACTTAATATTTTTTTGCGTCATACTGGCAGCTTTATTTATTAACAGACATTCATTAAAAAACCGTAAAACTTATTTAATATGTTTAATTATGCCCTATGTTTTAATAACAGGGATCCATCTTTTATTCCGCTGGAATTATTATGGTTTATTATTGCCCAATACTTATTACGCCAAAGTAGATGATCCCTGGCCAGAAATAGGCCTGATCTGGCTGCGAGCATTTATTCTGGAGTATGGATTGATTCCGATGATACTCATGGGCCTGGTTTTTTACCCTTTTTATTTGATAAAAAAAGGCCGAAAAACTATTCATGCCCATTTCCACCTTCTTGCCTTGTGGGTTTTTGGACCTGCCTTGGCATATTATGTAATTATTGTTGGCGGCGACCATTTTGAATATCGCTTGTTTGACACTTATATGCCATTCCTTGAAATTCTCATGGCTGATCTTGCCTATGTAATGGTCACAGGACTTAACTTTATTATCCTGAAATTTATCGCCATCGCTATAACGATCTGGGGGCTGGTCTTTCATGTCATAACCCCACATTTCAGGATCTTGCCATACGCTGATTCTGGAGAAAATAATCAAACCCACTTCTACAGGTCTATTGCATTCCTGCAAAAAAACTGGCCGGGTGTTTTGCTTTTCACCGATAAAATCAATCGTCTATATAAAACTCAGTCGCAACACTATGTAGGCGCTTCTCAGGAAAGCTTCAAATGGTTTTGGCAAGCACGCCTGAGTGCTTTTAAGGGATTCAAAAACTTACCGATGCCAAACTCAGCCGTCACCCGCGCTACAGCCATTGGCGTGTTGGGTTATTATGTAGATATCACCGTAATTGATGAGTATGGTTTGACAGATCGAGTGATTACCAGCCAAATCAAAACCAGCGATAAAAACAAAAAGTTGCATTCCCATAATCGAATGGGATCGGAAGAATATTTTAACCAAAGGGGAGTTAACTTTATCCCGGTCTGCGTCATTGATGGGCAAACCAGGTGTAGAAATCCTTTTTACAAGGACTACAGTTATATGCCCCTCTACAAAGGTACGCTTGCCAATAAAACTGTTTTATTCAGATCACCAGATATCCAATGGGCGATTGAAAATTTCTCAAACATTCAAAAGATTAATGAATAAGTAACTGAACGGCCAACCATTAACCATCTTGGTTTTCTTACCTAAATCGGGCGACCCTAGCCATGCCACACCACCCACACAATGTCCTCGTCACCGGCGGCGCCGGCTTCATCGGCTGCAACTTTGTCCGCTATCTGCTGGTCACTGACCCCGCTATCCGCATCGTCAATCTCGACCTGCTGACCTACGCCGGTTCGCTGGACAACCTGCGCGATCTACCCGATCCCGCCCGGCATACCTTTATTCAGGGCGACATCTGCGACCGGGCGCTCGTGGACCGGTTGCTGCGCGAACACCAGATTGACACGATCGTCCACTTTGCCGCCGAGAGCCACGTAGACCGTTCCATCACCGGGCCGGCGGCTTTCGTGGAAACCAATCTGGTTGGGACATTCACCTTGCTGGAAGCCGCGCGCACGGCCTGGCTGGATGGGAAAACGGCGGAAGATTGCCGGTTCCATCATATTTCGACGGATGAGGTCTACGGCACACTGGGGCGCGACGATCCACCGTTTACGGAAACCACGCCCTATGCGCCCAACTCACCCTATTCAGCTTCCAAGGCCGGTTCCGATCATCTGGTGCGGGCCTATTTCCACACTTACAAGCTGCCGGTCGTCACCACCAATTGTTCCAACAACTACGGCCCATTCCAGCACGGCGAGAAATTCATTCCCACTGTAATCCGCTCCTGTCTGCGGCAACAGCCCATTCCGGTTTATGGCGACGGCAGCAACATCCGTGACTGGCTCTATGTCGAGGATCATTGCCGGGGCATCGAGACGGTCATCCGCCGGGGCCGGCTGGGCGAGACCTACAACATCGGCGGCTGCAATGAATGGGCGAACCTCAACATTGTCAAACGGATTTGCGCGCTACTGGACCAGCGCCGCCCGGAGCACGCTCCCCACGAGCGACTGATAAGTTTCGTCACCGACCGGCCTGGCCACGACTGGCGCTATGCCATTGACGCCCGCAAGATGGCTGACGAACTCGAGTGGCGGCCGCTGGAAACCTTCGATACCGGCATCGTTAAAACCGTGGACTGGTATTTGGAACACTACGCTGCCGATCCCGCGTGGGGTGACATGGCAGGCGAGAGTTGATCTAAGGAGATGACTTCCATGTTGCAAATTGAACCCCAGTACCTGATCGGCACATGGCGGCGGTTCGGTTTATCCGGTCCCGTCTATGAGATTATCGCGGAAGGGAAAAAACTCTCTGCCGGCGATGAGACTCTACGCATTCGGGTGGTCGAAACCGGCGAGGAGCTTGATTACAAACTCGCTGATATTCTTGACGATCCCAAGGAACGCTGATGTTTGCCATTGCCTTTGATCTGGTGGTCGCCGATACCGCCAAGAATCACCCCAAGGGCGTAGCGCAAGCCTATGCCGATATCCGCAACACTCTCACTGGGTTTGGTTTCGAGTGGCGGCAGGGTAGCCTTTACACGACTGACAAGGATGATTTGGCGAATCTGTTTGCCGCGATTATGGCGCTAAAAGCGTTGCCCTGGTTTCCCGCTTCCGTCCGGGATATTCGCGCCTTCAAGATCGAACACTGGTCAGATTTTACTACGCTGGTCAAGACCTGAATCTCCTTGAAACCTTCACTGAAAACATCTTCATACCCACATCCAGATATGACCCATCCCGCCTTCGAGCCTCTGCGCAGTTATCCCGTCCCCGCCCTGCGGCTGGAATTCCAGGAATACCGCCATCGCGTCACCGGCGCCCGACATTTCCATCTCGCCGCCGACGATCCGCACAACGCCTTTATGGTCGCGTTCCTGACCGTGCCGCAGGACTCAACCGGCGTAGCCCACATCCTCGAACACACCGCGCTGTGCGGCAGCCAGCGTTACCCGGTGCGCGACCCGTTTTTCATGATGATCCGGCGTTCGCTCCACACCTTTATGAACGCCTTCACCAGCAGCGACTGGACCGCCTACCCGTTCGCCAGCCAGAACAAAAAGGATTTCAATAATCTGCTGGATGTTTATCTCGACGCAGCGTTCTTCCCGCTGCTGGACGAACG
>CALMNY010000411.1 GCA_937872125.1 uncultured Candidatus Competibacteraceae bacterium
CATGAGTTGGTATAGCAAGGTCGTTTGGTCCGAGGGGATGTTCCTGCAACCCCAGCACTTCCAGCAGCAGGACCGGTACCTCGATGCCCTGGTCCGGCAATCCTGCGCACCCCTGCGTCCCTACGGCTGGGGCGTGACGCAGTTGACCGTGGACCGCGAAGTTCTGGCCCTGGGCCGGATCGCCATTACCGCCGCCCAGGGCCTGCTGCCCGATGGCACGCCCTTCAATATTCCCGCCCATGACCCACCGCCGCCGCCGCTGGAAGTTGGCGCCGACATACGCAACACCCGGGTGATGCTGGCCCTGCCGCTGCGGCGCACCGGCATGGCGGACGTGGAGCGCGGCGAGCAGACTGATACCGCCGCCCGCTACCGGGCCGTGGCCCGCGAGGTGCGCGATAACAATGTGGACACCGCCAACAACAGCGCCTTCGTCGAGACCGGCGAGCCACGCTTGCGGTTGTTCCTCGACACCCGCGATTTTGGTGAATACACCGCTATCGGCCTGATCCGGGTGCTGGAAAAACGGCCTGATCAGCGGGTAATTCTCGACCCGGACTATCTGCCGCCCTGTCTCGACTGCCGGGCCGCCCCGGTTCTCGCCGGTTTTGTCACCGAAGTACTGGGCCTGCTGCACCAGCGCGGCGATGCGCTGGCCGACCGGGTGGTCGGTGCGGGTACGGCGCGCGGCGCCAGCCTGGATATCGCCCAGTTCCTGCGGCTGCAAGTCGTCAACCGCTTCGAGCCCCTGTTTGCTCATCTGGCGACCATGCGCGGCCTGCATCCCGAGGACTTCTACCAGACCGCCCTGCAACTGGCGGGCGAAATGGCGACGTTCACCGACAAGGTGAAGCGCCGCCCACCCGCCTTTCCGCCCTACGACCATGACGATCTGCAGCAAACCTTCACCCCGCTGATGACCGAACTGCGCCGTTCGCTCAGTCTGGAGGAAGTGGACGCGGCGATTCAGATTCCGCTCGAGGAGCGCCAGTATGGCATCCGGGTGGGGATCATCACCGACCGCGAACGCCCGCTGCTCACCAAGGCCAGTTTCATCCTGGCGGTCCGCGCGAATATGGCGGCGGACGTATTGCAGAACCGCTTTCCGCCCCAGCTCAAGATCGGCCCGGTGGAGATCATCGCCAAGCTGATCAACCACCATTTACCCGGCATCGGCGTCAACCCCCTGCCCGTCGCGCCCCGGGAAATTCCCTACCGCGCCGACTTCACCTACTTCCGGCTGGACCGCAGCAGCGAATTCTGGAAGCAACTGCTCAACTCGGGTGGTTTTGCCTTTTTTGTCGGGGGCGACTTCCCGGAGCTGGAAATGACGTTCTGGGCCATCAAAGAATGATCGGGTAACGAACCATGAGCACCGAAGACCCGTTTGCCGCCGCTGACGGTGATGACGACGGCGGACACACCATTATCCGGCCCGCACCGGGGGGCCGTCGTTCTGGTTCGAGTCCGCCTCCTCCTCCGGTGGCCCGCTCGTCGGGTCCACCGTCGGACGATGCGACGGCCAACCTACCGCCCGGGGCAGGTCTGAATCCGCTGGAAACTGCGGCGGCGCCCCTGCTCAGCCTGATTATGCGTCTGAAAAATACCCCGACTCATCCTGACCCCGAGCGGTTGCGGCTCAAGATGATCGAGGAAGTCAAAGCGTTCACCAGCAACGCCCGCAACCAGGGCGTCCACGAAAAAACCGTGTTCCGCGCCCGTTACGTCCTCTGCACGACGCTCGACGAGGTGGTGCTCAACACGCCCTGGGGCCGGGCCAGCGAATGGAGCGAGAGCAGCCTGCTGATCACCTTCCATAATGAAGCCTGGGGTGGAGAGAAGTTTTTCGAGCTGCTGGATTCGATCATTCTCGACCCGCGCAAGAATCTGTACCTTCTGGAATTGATGTACCTGTGCCTGGCTTTTGGGCTTCAGGGCCGTTACCGGTTGCTGGAAAACGGCCGCAGCCGGCTGGAGGAACAGCGGGAGCGCGCCTACAACGCCATCCGCACCGCCCGGGGCGAGTTTGAACGGGAGTTGTCGCC
>CALMNY010000412.1 GCA_937872125.1 uncultured Candidatus Competibacteraceae bacterium
GCAGTACGACGCGGCTTCGGTGTTCGAGGTCGGCCAGCAGAAAGCGCCGGGGTCCAAGGTCGCCGGGCAGGCGACGGTATTCGTGTTCCCCGATCTGAACACCGGCAACACCACCTACAAGGCCGTGCAACGCAGCGCCCACGTCGTCTCTATCGGCCCTATGCTGCAGGGCCTGCGCAAGCCGGTGAACGACCTCTCGCGCGGGGCGCTGGTAGACGACATCGTGTTCACCATCGCCCTGACCGCCATTCAGGCCCACGCCCGCAAGGCCTGATCGGCTGTCGGGAACCGCCGCTCAATTCGACGCCGCTTCCAGCCGCGCCGCCTCCGCCAGGTCCTTCTGGCGCTGGTGCGCCCGCCGGTCGTAGCTGGCCTGGTTCTTGGTGCAGATCAGGCTGTAGGGCCGACCGCGAGTATCGGTAGTGAAATCCAGATCGCAACTATTGCGCCGGATCGACTCCTCGACATGACTACGCTTGGCTTCGACGGCCTTGAAGGTCCATGTTTTGCGGTCGGGATCGGACAGGAAGCGGCTGAGTTCACTGCAATGCGGACACGGGCAAGGAAGCGTGCTGGCCCGCGTCCAGTCGCGCGGCGGTTCCAGGGGCTCCGCGATACGGGCGCGCAGGTGTGCCAGGCAGGCGGCGCGCAGGCGGCGAACCGCTGCCTCATCCCGACTCGCCTTTCGTTCGGTCAGCGCCAGAGCGGCGGGGACGAGCACCGTATCCAGCCCGTAAGTCTTGGGCCAGGCCAGCAGATGGTCCACCGCGCGGTCGGCCAGCGCCGCGTCGAGTTGACCCAGGGCAGTTAGCAGATCAACGACGAAGCCAGGCTCGACCAGCGACCGGCGCCAGTCGGGCTGCGGCGCTCGCGCTGGATCGCCGGGCAGGGCGTCCACCAGGGCTTTGGCGGCGGGGAGGAAATCCACTTTGCAGCCAGCATCCCGCGCCACGGCGGCGCAGTGGGCCAATAGATCACCGCAAGCGCCAAGCGCCGCCCCCGCATTCTTGGCGATAATCCGTTCGATCAATTCAGTCGCCCGCGCCGGTGGTAGCCGACCGAGTGCCTCGACCAGGGCCGTATTATCGCTCTGGCTGTACGTGCCCGCAGCGGACAGGTCGGCTAGGAAAGCATCGAGACGCACCGTATCCTGCAACCGGTTCAGGATTGCCAACATTTTGGCCTCCGAACTCTGGGTATCGGTGCGCCAGTAGTCTCCCACTTCCCTCGGCCAGGTGCGCAGCATGTGCCCGGACAACTCGTGCGCCAGGCGCCAGCGGCGCGATTCGGGACCTTCGCCACTTTCGACCCAGCGCTGGGTGAGTTCCTCCAGATAGGGCAGGGTAGCGGACAGACCCGCCTGGTTGAGCACCGCGAGCCGTCGCCGCCGGGGCCACAGCACCAGACCCGCCCGATGATAGGTGCGCTCGAAGGATGCGCCTTCGTTGCCGGTCGCTTCGTGGAAATGCTGCTCGTCAGGTTCCAGGTCGTCGAGGGCGCCAGGCGGACACAGTTCAGTTTCCTCGAAAGGAAAATCGCCCAGTTCCGACTCGCTGCCGTCGGGTAACCGCCATGCGCTCAGCGTCGTGGTGCGGTCAAAGACCTCCTCGACCTCGAAACCATCCTCATCTTCATCTTCATCTTCATCTTCATCCTCGTCTGACCATCGCCGGCGGCGTGAACCGTAATAGCCGGTGTACTCGGCGCTGCCGCTCTCCGCGATGGAGATCAGCGTCAGGTGGAGATCGCAGTCGGCCTGTTCCGCCGCCGGGACCAGCACCGAGGCCACAGCGGCGTCTACACCCTTCAGGGCGTCGAACGCCAGCGCCGCCGGGGTATAGGCATGTTCCAGCGGATAGACCAGCTTTTCGGGCGAGTCGTCGTCGGGCGATTCCTTGGCGGCGGTCCACTCGCGCAACAGGTCTGCCACAGCCGCCTGTTCGGTCTCGTAGCTGGGCGGTTCGGGCAGGCGGCCTTTGGCGGTGCGCAGCAGCAGATTGTAGACCAGCGTCAGCCGGCATCCTGACGTAATAGGCAGCACTTCATGGACGCAATCGGCGTAGAACGCGGCGAAGGCCACGTCGGAGGGTTCCGGGCCGTGCAAGTCAAGCCGCGCTTCCCGGTCGCGGTGGCGCACCACCAGTTCGCCGCCGGTATAAAGGGAGGGCAGCACGATGACGAGCGTGGCGAACATGCCAGGGGCTTTTTCGGTATCGCGATGCTCTACGAAGAAGCTGCCCTGGTCGTATACCAGCAGTTTGTAAAGTTCGGCCACCACGGGCTGGGCCACCCCCAGGCCAGTAGTAATCTGTTTGACGATGGTTTCCAGGTCGCGCGACCAGTGCCGACCACCAATCCGAATTTTGGCGGCGTCAATTTGCCAGGTTCGCCGGACATTGGTGTCAATCACAGTCTCCTCACCGCGACCGTAGGGAGCCTGCTCGGCGACGGCGATGAGTTGCTCCGCCTGAACTGGCAGCAGTGGCAGCGCAATGGGGCCGACGCCTTCCACTTCCAGGGACGGCGTGAAAATCTCGGCCGAGCCAGCGGCGTAAAAATCGCCGGGGCGTTGGACCGTGTCCAGCAGCCCGGCCAAGTCGGTGGTAATGGATGACATGATCTCCTCCGTCTGCTTTCGTTACTGGCATTCCCCCACCGATCCTGGCCGGCAGCGCCGCCGATCCACCCAGATCGTGCTGTCCAGCCCGGCGTCGGTGAAACGTGCGCCATCAACGCGGGCATCGGCCAGCGTCGCCTCGGCCAGATCGGCCCCGGTGAAATCAACTGCCAAAAGATTTGCTCCATCCAGCTTGGCGCCACGGAGATTGGCGCCGCTCAGCACCGCGTTTTCCAACACCGCCCGGCTCAGCGTCGCGCCGCTCAAAACGACGCCCGGCAGCTTGGCATCGGTCAAATTCGCCTGCGCCAGATTGGCCTTGTCCAGCTTCGCCCCACTCAGATTCGCACCGGTGAGGTCGGCCTGATACAACCGCGCCCCGTTCAGGTCGGCATGGCTCAGATTCGCCTGTCTCAGCACCGCCCGATCCAGGCGCGCGCCCGCCATGCTGGCGTTCGCGAACACCGCCCGTTCCAACTGGGCCGAGACCAGGCGGGCGTTGGTCAACGTCGCATTGGCAAAATCCAACCCATTCAGCACGGCGTTTCCCAAATCAGCGCCGTCGAGTCGAGCGCGATTCAACTTGGCGTCCGTCAAATTGACCTGGGTGAGGACCGCCTCGCGCAAATCCGCACCCGTCAAGTCCACGCCTTGCTTGTCGCAGCGCAACCAGTTGACCCGCCGCGCCGGGGGATCTTCGCAAGCGCTCCACCCAGTGGCGGGCCAGTACAGCAGCGCCCATAGACAGAGCAGCGGCAGTAGAACGGTGGGAGAACCGTCGCTAACTTTCACGATAGCGCTCTCATAGCGCCTGCTCCGAAGCAAACACCAGATCTACCACTTGCCGGAACCGCTCCACGAAATGGAGGGTGAGACCTTCCCGGATGTGCTCCGGCAATTCCTCGGCGTCGCCGCGACAGCCTTCCGGCAGGATGATTTCGTGGATGCCGACCCGACGGGCCGCAATCAGCTTCTCGCGAATCCCCCCCACCGGCAGCACCTGGCCGGTCAAGGTCAGTTCGCCGGTCATCGCCAGCGGTCGGCTCGGCTGCTGGCCGCGCGCCAGCGACAGCAGGGCGGTGGCCATGGTGATACCGGCGCTCGGACCATCCTTGGGCGTCGCGCCTTCCGGCACGTGCAGGTGGACAAAGGCTTCGTCGAAGAACTTGGGATCAGCCTGATACTCCTCCAAATGGGCGCTGAGGTAGCTGTAGGCGATATTGGCCGATTCCTGCATCACCTCGCCCAGCCGTCCGGTCAGCTTGAAGCCGCGATTCTTGCTGTGAACCAGGCTGGCCTCGACGTTGAGCGTCACCCCACCCAGCGCGGTCCAGGCCAGACCGGTGACCACGCCGACGCCGGACATCGGCGTCTCGGTCTTGAACGGCGGCTTGCCCAGATAGCTGTCCACATCCGGCGGCTCCACCGTGATCGGTCCTTCGCGACCCTCGACGATTTGCACCGCGCTTTTGCGCACGATCCGGCCCAGTTGTTTTTCCAGATTGCGCACCCCCGCTTCTCGCGCGTAGCCTTCGATGATCTGGCGCAGCGCCTCCTCGCCCAGGGTGATCCGGTCGCGCGCCATCCCGCTGCGCTCCAGCAGCTTCGGCCACAGGTGATTGCGGGCGATTTGCAACTTCTCGGCGGTGATGTAACCCGACAGCCGGATGGTCTCCATCCGGTCGAGCAGCGGCGCCGGGATGGTGTCGAGCTGGTTGGCGGTGCACATGAACAGCACCTTGGACAGATCGAAGCGCACGTCCAGATAGTGATCCAGAAACTCATGGTTCTGCTCGGGGTCGAGCACCTCCAGCAGCGCCGAAGCCGGATCGCCGTGGTACGACGCGCCGATTTTGTCGATCTCATCGAGCATGATCACCGGGTTGGCGGTCTTGGCGTCGCGGATGGCCTGGATGAACTTGCCGGGCAGCGCGCCGATGTAGGTGCGCCGATGGCCCTTGATCTCGGCCTCGTCGCGCATCCCGCCCAGGCTCAGCCGGTAGAACTTGCGATCCAGCGCGGCGGCTACCGAGCGGCCAATCGAAGTCTTGCCCACACCCGGCGGACCCACCAGCAGGATGATCGAACCGCCGACCTGGCCCTTGAGCGCCCCAACTGCCAGAAACTCGATGATGCGATCCTTGACATCGTCCAGCCCGTCGTGGTCGCGGTCCAGGATTTCCCGCGCGTGCTTGAGGTCGAGATTGTCGGTGGAATAGAGGCCCCACGGCAGTTCGGTCATCACGTCCAGATAATTGCGGGTGACGGCATATTCCGGCGAGCCGGTTTCCAGAATCGCCAGCTTGTCCAGTTCGTCGTTGATCCGCTTCAGCGCCGCTTCGGGTACCTGGCGGGTCTCCAGCCGTTCCCGGAAGCGGTCTACGTCGGCGGTGCGGTCGTCCTTGGCGATGCCGAGTTCCTGCTGGATGGCCTTGAGCTGCTCGCGCAAAAAGAACTTGCGCTGATGCTCGCTCATCTTCTCCTCGACCTGCTTGCGAATGTGGGTCTGGAGCCGGGCGACTTCCAGTTCCTTCTTGATCAGCACGATGACCTTTTTCAGCCGCTCCAGGATCGGCGCGGTGGCCAGGATTTCCTGCAATTCTTCCTTGGCAGCGGTGGTCAGGCTGGCGGCGAAATCGGCCAGCGGCGAGGGGTCGTGGGTGTTGAAGCGGTTGAGGAAAAATTTCAGTTCCTCGGAATACAGCGGATTGAGCGGAATCAACTCCTTGAGCGTGTTGATCACCGCCAGCGAATAGGCGCGCAACTCCTCGACATCGGCGTCGTCTTCCTCGCTGAGATACTCGACCTGGACGTGATAGGGCGGTTCGTTGGACAACCACTTGATGATGCGGAACCGCTTCAGGCCCTGGGCGATGAATTGCAGGCGGCCCTCATTGCGGGCCAACTGGTGCATCCGGGCGGCGGTGCCGACCGGGTGAAAGTCGTCGGGGCCGGCCTTTTCCGCACTGTCGGGCTTGACCAGGATCAGGCCGATGACCCGTTGCTCACGGTTGGCGGCGGCCTCGATGGTGGGCAGCCACGGCTCCTCGTTGAGCAGCAACGGCAGCGCCTGGGCCGGGAAGAATGGCCGTTCGGACAACGGCAGCAGATACAGCGTGCCGGGCAGAATGTCGGCGGCGGAGACAATGGTGTTCGTGGCGTTGGACGCGGCGCTGTCGTCGTCCTCGCGCACGACTTCTGCTTCCAGGGCTTCGGCTTCGTGGTCGGTCATGATTTTTCCGCGACTAAAGGGGCTTGGGCCTTACATGCGGGCGAGTGAGAAATTATCAAGTGCGGGGCCACCGACCGAAATGGCCGCATGGCGGTTTCACAACCCGGTTTTACGCAATTCAATGTGCCGAAACCAGCCACTGGCCAGCGCGGGCTGGTCCGATATCACCTCCAGCCCCCGCATCTGGGCCAGCGCCTCCTCGAACACGACGTCGGTGCGCGTGGCCAGCACCCCCAGCACCGGGCTGATCAGCCGCCGCAGCGGCGCTTTCTGGCCGGGGCGCAGGAATTTGTCGAGGATCAGCACCCGCCCGCCGCGCCGCAGGACCCGCGCCGCCTCGGCCAGCATCCGTTCGGGATGGGGCGCGACGGCCAGAATCAGATGCAGCACCACCGCGTCGAATGTGGCGTCGCCATAGGGCAGGCGGCGGGCGTCACCCTGGTCGAGCCGGATGTCCAGACCCAGATCAGCGGCCTTGCGCCGGGCGCGGGCCAGCATCGCCGGCGTCAGGTCCAGGCCGGTGTAGCGCGGCCCCTGGGGGAGCAGCGGCAAGTCCAGACCACTGCCGACACCGACCAGTAACACGTCAGCGTGCGGTCCCTCGCGCAGGCGCCGCAGGCTGTCCCGTCGCGCCCTGGCGGTGAATGGGGCCACGAACGCATCGTAGATCGGCGCAAACAGAGTGTAGGTGTAGCGCAGCGTCATGCCGGCCTCAGTGCAGGGTGCGCGGGATAGACAGCACGAACGGGGGAATCTCGGCGTCAAAGGTCACCCCGTCGTCGGCCAGCATCTGATAACTGCCTTTCATGCTGCCGACCGACGTTTCCAGAATCGTGCCGCTGGTGTACTGAAAGCCCTCGCCCGGCTGAAGATAGGGTTGTTCACCGACCACCCCTTCGCCGCGCACTTCTTCAACCTTCCCGTTGGCGTCGGTGATGATCCAGTGGCGGCTGAGCAGCTTGGCGGCGATATTGCCGTGGTTCAGAACCTGGACCGTGTAGGCGAACACATAGCGGTCCCGATCCGGATTGGACTGCTCCTCCAGGAAAAACGCCTGCGCAGCGACGGTGATGCGGTATTGGATTTTCTTCGCCATGGGCGGTCGGTTCCGGGTCGGGGCAAGGGGATTTGTTATCCACGGAAAACACGGAAGGCACGGAAAAAAGACGTGTTGTCCACGGAACACACGGAAGGCACGGAAGACACGGAAAAAAGACGTGTTGTCCACGGAACACACGGAAG
>CALMNY010000413.1 GCA_937872125.1 uncultured Candidatus Competibacteraceae bacterium
CCTTGCCATCCTTCTTGCGGATCAGTTTCGCCCGCACCAGGTCATCCGTTCTTTGGCGCCAGCACCCGTCGAGGGTCTGGGCGCGCTCACCCTGGACCGCCCAGGCGTGTTCCCGTTTGGCCAGACGCGCCACGGGGATATCCACCGTGATGGCATATTGGTATCCCTCCGCCGTCAATTCCTTGCGCTGACAGGGACGGGTCGTGGCCGTGGCCTGGATGCCACTCCCCCAGTCGGACTCCCATAGGGCGTGGGCCATCCCGGCGGGGCGGGCCGCGGGCGGCGTGGCCGTGCTTGCCGGTGAAACGTGCAGGCCATCCAGCTGGATGAATTTCCTGAAGATGCCAAGATAAACCACGTCGACTTTGTCCATGACGTGGGTGGTGTAGACGCTGGCAATGAGGTAATCCTTGCGGGTGGTGCCGGGCAGGAGGGCCTGCGCCAGGTAGTCCCCTGTGCCGCCTTCCAGCAGCGCGACCGCGGTCAGAAAGGGCGCCACGCCACGCCTGGCCAGCGCGCCGTCGGGGTTCCTGATCACTTCCTGATACATCGCATCCAGCCGTTGCGCCAGGTGGTGCCGGACGAAGTGCTGATAGTCATCCAGGTCCGGGTTGGTGGCGGCCAGTCCACCCAGCAGAAGGGTCACAAACAGCGCGGTCCGCATGGGTCTTTCCTCCGGGTTGCCAGCTACCGTTTGCCCGTCGGCGGCGGCCCGGGACCGGGTGCTGGTCTGCCCGGCCGGGCGCCGTCCAGGAAGGCGCCAGGGTAGCAACGCGCGCCGTCAAGCCTTGTCGCGAGGGCGATGCACACTGCGCCGCAACAACCGGCGCTTGGCCCCTTTTGCCCGCCGGTCAGTCACTGTTTCGACGAGGTCAGTATGCACACCCCCCCTTACCAGCCTGATTTTTCCGCCCTCGAAGCCAGTCAGCGGCGGGCGATGCACTACGCACTCCGGCTCGCCCTGGTGTACCCGAACGAGGTGATCCGCGGGTCCGTGCATCTGCGCGCGGAGGGAATCGTGTGGCAACTGCTGCTGCCCTTGTTTGACGCCGATGCGCTGAGCGGCTGGTTGCGGGGGGTCGTCCCCGCGGGGAGCGCCAGCCGGCTCGCCGCCGGCGAGGACCCGGTGGAGGTCATCGCGCGTGATGAACTCGATGAGCAGATCCTCAAGCTGGCCCGGCGGACCCCCCCGGCGGTGTTGGCCAGACTGGCCGAGGCGGATGGGGTCGGCCCCCTCAATCCCGGCATCCTTGTCCTGGCTGAGGCCCTGGCCCTGCAGGACCTGGAACTGCAGGTCCTGGATTTTATCGATCAGGTGCATGCCAATTCCTTACGGCTGTTGTTACGGCAATTTCGCGGCACGACGGCACAGGAGAATCGCCGGCGACTCGCGGTCGCCCTGGGCGTGGGCGAGGCCGCCCTGCGCCGCGCCCTGAACCCACAGGCAGCGTTGTGCCGGCTGGGTCTCGTCGACTACCACCTGGAGAGCGACCTGGAGGATTTTGTCCAGCCCACCTCCCTGTTGAAAACCATCCTCGATGATGCGCCGGCGGATGCGGAGGCCTTACTGGACCGGCTGATCGAACCGGCGCCCGCCGCGGCGTGGGGGTTGAGGGACTTTCCCCATCTGGCCAGCGTTGACACCCAGGTCGGGACCCCCCTGGAACAGGCGGCGCGCCGTGGCCTGGCGGGGGTCAACGCCCTGTTCCATGGTGCGCCGGGTACCGGCAAGACGGAACTGGCCCGGGCGCTGGCCGCGGCCCGCGGGCTGCGCGCCTATCAGGTGCGGGACACCGCTGAGGACGGTGACGGCCTGGAACGGCAGGGGCGGCTGGCGGCCTATCTGCTGGCCCAGCGCCTGTTGGCGCGGCGGCGCGATACCCTGCTGATCTTCGACGAGGTCGAGGACGTCCTCCCGTTTACCAACGCCCTGTGGGACCCGGAGCCCGTCCGGCAGAAGGGGTGGATGAACCGGATACTGGAAGAGAACCCGGTACCGGCGATCTGGATCACCAACCGGACCGCGGGGCTGGACCCGGCCTACCTGCGGCGTTTCCTGCTGCCGGTGGCGTGCGTGACCCCCCCGCGCTCGGTGCGCCGGCAGATGGCCGAGCGCCATCTGGGCGCGGCGGGCATCCCGCCGGCGCTGCTGGACGAACTGGCGGCGGATGCCGCCCTCACCCCGGCGGTCCTGGGGGCCGCCGGGCGCCTGGTGGACCTGCGCCCGGATACCCCGCCGGCGCGGGTGGTGCGCGAGGTGGTCGGTTCGCTGCGCGCTTTGCTCCATGGACAGGCCACGCCGTGGCAGCGGCCGATGACCACGGCCTTCGACGTCGCCTTTCTTAACCTGGCCGGCGACATCAGCCCGAGCGCCATCGTCCAGGCCCTCGACCGCCGTGGGCGGGGTACGCTGTGCTTCCATGGTACCCCGGGTACCGGTAAGACCGCCTTCGCCGAGGTGCTGGCCGAGGCCCTGGACCGCGAACTGGTGGCGCGTCAGGCATCGGAACTGATCTCCCCCTATGTGGGTGAGACGGAGCGGAACCTGGCCCGACTGTTTCAGGAAGCCGATCCCCGGCACACGGTGCTGTTGCTGGATGAGGTGGACAGCTTCCTGGCCGACCGGCGCCAGGCTCGCCATCCGTGGGAACGCACTCAGGTGAACGAGTTGCTGCAGCAGATGGAACGTTATCCGGGGATCTTCGTCGCTGCGACGAATCTGATGAGCGGTCTCGATGGAGCGGCCATGCGCCGGTTCGACTTCAAGCTGCACTTCCGGGCCCTGAACCCCCGGCAACGCCAGCTGCTCTTTGCCCGCGAGGCCCTGGGCGATCAGGAGGCCCCGGTACCGGTGGACATCGCCCGGCAACTGGCGGCCCTGGAGCAGCTGACGCCGGGTGACTTTGCCAATGTCTGCCGGCAACGGGACTTGCTTGGGGAGACGCTCTCAGCCCGGCAATTTCTGCAGCGTCTGCTGCAGGAGCAGCGGTACAAGGCGCACGCGACGGCTTGACGGGGGGGCCGGGAGGAGGGGCGGTGGCAGGACAGGGGTGCTCTGGGCTGAGTGGGCTGAAGGGTATGCCGGTGGCCTGGAAGGTGCCAGGGCAGCAACGGGCTACGTCAAGCTTTGTCGCGAGGGCAATGGATACTGCGCGGATCAACAGCCGGAGATCAACGCCCATGCCTCATCACGATCGTTATCTGTCTTCGCGCGAACTGCTCAATCGCATCGGCCTCAGCGAGGACACCCCCTCGTTGCTGCTTGACGAGGATCTCGACACGTTCGACAGCGATCTGGCGCCGGTGCTGCTGGAGCGCTATCAGCAATTACAGGTGCGTCATCAGTTCGCCCCCGGCGACCTGGTGACCTGGAAACCGGGACTGTGCAACCGCCGGGCGCCCAAGCCGGGACAGCCGGCAGTGGTGATCGAGGTGCTGGAGCAGCCGGTGTTCGACAGCGAAATCATCAGCGGCAGCACCTACTTCCGTGAGCCCCTTGACATCATTCTGGGGGTGATCTGGGACGAGGAGCACGGACGCGGCGACTTTGTCACCTTTCACTTCAACAGTCAGTACTTCGAATTCTACCGGGGCTGATCGCCCCTGGCTCCCCTGACGGGGAGCGCGGCGGCGGTCAGCGCCGCCCAGCCGGCGCCCCGGGCGGGGTGCCGGGAACGCTCTTTAACAATCTGACGAACTGAACCCGGTGCGGCCTCGCGGCCGCCGCCGGTTGCTGTTGCCGCACGCCGGCCGGTCTGCCGTGGCCGGCCCTGACGCGAACCCGTTCGCCGTGAGCGTTTCACTGAGCCCAATTTTTTTCAGGAGATTGCCTATGCCCCATCTGCCCAGCCCCTGGCGGTCTGACTTCAGCGCCATTCCTGCCGCCGAGCGGCGGGTGGCGCACTATGCCCTGCGCTTGTCGCGGGCGATGACAAGCGAAATTCCCCTGGACAGTCGCTCAGAGGGGAATGGTTTCATCACGAAATTGCTGCTGCCCCTGTTCGATCAGGATGGCATGACGCGATGTCTGGCTGCGGATGGGGACACCGCGGAGCAACCAGCCGCGGATGACGAGCTGGATATGGCGATCTGGGAGCAACGCGAAGAGGAGAGGCGCGACCGGCTCATCCTGGACCGGGCGCGTCAGATGTCGCGACGGGACTTGGCCCGGCTCGCGATGCAGGACGGCCGGGAGCCGGTCAACCCGGCACTGCGGGTGGTGGGTCAGGCGCTGCAGCTGACGGGGCTGGAAATCCAGCTCCTGGACTTTCTGGAGCGGTGCCTCATGTCTGGCAGCAGCTTCCTCGCGCTGCTGCGTCAATTCACGCAGGCCAACGCCCGTGTCAACTGCCGGCGGCTGGCGAAGATGCTGAATGCGGACGTGGCGGCGGTGCGCGCGGCCCTGGCGCCGCAGGCCCTCCTGCGCAGCCTGGGCCTGGTGAAATTCAGCGATGACGCGGACCTGGAGGATTTCATCCAGCCCAGCGATCTGCTGCGCAGTTTGCTGGAGGAGGGGGCCGTGAAGGAGCGTGATGATCTGCTGGCCCGGTTCATTGAACCGGTTCCGGCGGCGGCCTGGGCGGTGCGTGACTTCCCCCACCTGGACCGGGCCTGCGCGCATGTGGGCACGGTCCTGCGCCAGGGCGCACTGGCGGGGGAGGCGGGGGTCAACGCGCTGTTCTATGGGCCGTCGGGGACGGGGAAAACGGAGCTGGCCCGCGCGCTGGCGGCGCAGCAATCGCTGCGTGCCTATCAGGTGCGGGCGGCGACGGATGAAGGCTATGGTCTGACGGCCGGGGCCCGGCTGTCGGCTTATCTCCTGGCCCAGCGGCTGTTGTCCCGCCAGCGGGACACGGTGCTGATCTTCGACGGGGTGGAGGATGTTGTTCTGAATCTCGACAACCTCGTCTTGGAGCTGCACGGCCAGCAGGCGGGCATGCAAAATAGCTGGCTGAACCGGCTGCTGGAGGAGAATCCGGTGCCGGCGATCTGGATCACGAACCACATCGAGGGCTTGGCTCCGGCCTTTTTGCAGCGCTTCCTGCTGCCGGTGGCGTTTGATACACCGCGGCATGCGGTGCGGCGGCAGATGGCCGAGCGCCATCTGGGCGCGGCGGGCATCCCGCCGGCGCTGCTGGACGAACTGGCGGCGGATGCCGCCCTCACCCCGGCGGTCCTGGGGGCCGCCGGGCGCCTGGTGGACCTGCGCCCGGATACCCCGCCGGCGCGGGTGGTGCGCGAGGTGGTGAAGGCCCTGCGCGCCCTGGTGCATGGGGGCGCCACCGCGCCCCGGCAGCGGCAGCGGGCGATCGGGTTCAATGTGGAGTTCCTCAACCTGGGCGGGGATATCACTCCCAGCGCCATCGTCCGCGCACTGGACCGGCGCGGGCGGGGCAGTCTGTGCTTCTACGGTCCGCCAGGGACCGGCAAGACGGCGTTCGCGGAGGTCCTGGCGGAGGCGCTGGATCGCGAACTGGATGCGCGGCTGGGTTCGGAGCTGGTCTCGTGTTGGGTCGGCGAGACGGAGAAGAATCTGGCGAAGCTGTTTCGTGAGATCGATCCCCAGCGCACGGTGTTGCTGCTGGACGAGGTCGACAGTTTTCTCATGGACCGGAGTCAGGCGCGCAACAGCTGGGAGCGCACGCAGGTCAACGAGTTGCTGCAGCAGATGGAACGGTTCCCGGGGATCTTCGTCGCTGCGACGAATCTGATGAGCGGTCTCGATGCGGCGGCCTTGCGGCGGTTTGACTTCAAGCTGAATTTCCGGGCGTTGAATCCGGTGCAGCGCCGGAAGCTGTTCGCGCGCGAGGTGTTGGGGGATCAGGAGGCGGCGCTGCCGGCGGAGGTCGAGCGGCATCTGGGGACGTTGGATCTGCTGACGCCCGGGGATTTCGCGAATGTCTGCCGGCAACGGGAGTTGCTGGACGAGACGCTCACGCCGCAGCAATTCCTGCGGCGGCTGATGCAGGAGTGTCGTCTCAAGCAGAAGGGAGGCGCGCTGGTGGCCTGAGCGCGAAAACGCGGGGACTTGGCGGGGGGTGGCGCACAGGGAGGGTGCGCCTCACCCCGGGGAAATTCCCGGCGCTTCAGGGCAC
>CALMNY010000414.1 GCA_937872125.1 uncultured Candidatus Competibacteraceae bacterium
AGCGGGGATTGTGCGAGGTGGATTTCTGCTCGATGGAAATCGCCGGCGACAGTCCCTCGATGTGATCCACGTCGGGCTTTTCCATCAGCGACAGGAATTGTCGGGCGTAGGCCGACAGCGATTCGACGTAGCGGCGCTGGCCCTCGGCGTAAAGCGTATCGAAGGCCAGCGAGGACTTGCCGGAACCGGACAGGCCGGTGATCACGATCAGCCGGTCGCGGGGCAGGTCGAGGTCAATATTTTGAAGATTATGAGTGCGGGCGCCGCGTATCTTGATCGTGTCCATCGCCTCCAGCCAATCAGCGTTCCTGGGTTGCTCCAAGGTGAGTCGGTCGCGGCGCCGATGCCAAACTCTCCGCCAGTCGGCGAGCGCCCGGATAGTCGGGCTTGCCGGAACCGAGCAGGGGAATCTCGCGCACCATCAGCACCCGGCGGGGGATATACAGTTCGCCCAGCCCTTCCCGATGCGCGATCATCACCAGTTCATGCCGATCCGCATCCCGGTGGGTGGTCAACAGCAC
The DNA here is from genome assembly GCA_937872125.1 of uncultured Candidatus Competibacteraceae bacterium. GTDB lineage: Bacteria > Pseudomonadota > Gammaproteobacteria > Competibacterales > Competibacteraceae > Contendibacter. The sequence goes on from CALMNY010000414.1 coordinate 522, forward strand.
GATGTTTTCACCCTTGACCGGGTCGGGCAGGTTAAGCGCCGCATGCTGGTCTTCCGGCCAGCAGTCGGCGGCCAGTTGCTCGACCATGGCCAGCGAGATCATTTCGCCGCCCAGCTTGGCGAAACGCTTGGCCCGCCCCAGAATAGTGACGAAACCATCGTCATCCATGCGAACGATATCGCCCGTATCATGCCAGCCTGGACCGCGCTCGGTCTGCGGCGGGACCCACTGGTTCGGCGGGTCGGGCAGCAGATAGCCGGCCATGACGTTCGCCCCGCGCACGCACAGCAGCCCACCCTCGGCGATGCCCTCCACCGGCGCCAGATAATACTCGATACCCGGCAGCAGCTTGCCGACCGTGCCGCTGCGGTGATGGCGACGGGTGTTGGTGGCCAGCACCGGGCTGGCCTCGGTCAGGCCATAGCCCTCGCTGATGCGGATGCCGAATTTTTCCACCCACAGCCGGCGGGTGTCCTCGCGCAACGGCTCCGCGCCCATAATCACCAGTCGCACGCTGGAGAAGTCGTAGGGATCAGCCTGGCGGCCATAGCCCATCAAAAAGGTGTTGGTGCCGAACAGCACCGTGGCGCGGCGCTCGTAAGTCAGTTCCGGGATGATGTGGTAGTGCAGCGGCGAGGGATACAGAACGACGCGGGTACCCAGCAGCAGCGGCGTCAGGGTGGCGGTGGTCAGGCCAAAGGCGTGAAACATCGGCAGGACGTTGAGAATCACGTCGCGGGGCATGATGTCCAGCGCGGCGCGGGCCTGGGCGAAATTGGCCAGCAGGTTGCGATGGGTCAGCACCACGCCCTTCGGTTCCCGTTCGGAGCCGGAGGTGAACAGGATGACCGCCGGATCGTCGGGGCGCACCGGCCCGGCCCACCGCCGGTAGCTCCACTCTGGAGTCAGCGCCCGCGCCAGGCCCCGCAAGCGCACCGGCAGGGTGGCCCGTGGTCGCAAATCTTCCAGGAACAATACCCGAACCCGTTCGCTCAAGGCAGCCACCGGCGCATCCAGATTGGCCGCTTGCACGAAGGCCCGTGAGGTGCAGACCGTTTGCACCTGGGCGGTGCGGCAAGCGCCGATCAGTTCATGTGCGCCAACGGTGAAGTTGAGCACCACCGGCGTCTGGCCGCGCAGGTGCAGCGCCACCAGGCCGATGACCGCCGCCGCCGTGTTGGGCAGCAGCAAACCCACATTTTTCTGGCCGGCGCACTCCGCATTCAGCAGATCAGCGAGGATGAAGGCGCGGGTAAACAGCGCCCGCCAGCCAAACCGCTGTTGCTGGGCGTCTTCGAGAATGATCCGCCCGCCGCCGTGCCGCTCCCAGGTTTCCAGCAGGGCCATGACCAGCGGCTGATCGCTGTTCATCCCGGCGTAGGCCAGTTCGGTCATCAATTCGTCCAGTTGCCGACCGAGTTGCTGGCGTCGGGCGCGACCGTTGCTTCCGGTTGCGGTCAGTCGGCGCGGCGGCAGCAGCGTCAGGCGGATGCGCGGGAAGGGTCGTCGCCGCACCAGGCCGCGCAACCGGGACAGCAGGCTGTATTGAGCGCCCTCGATGTAGACCGGTAACAGGGCAGCGTCGGCCTTGTCGGCGGCCAGCGCCGGCCCTTCGTAGATTTTCATCAGCGCGCCGGTGACGCTGATCCGCCCTTCCGGGAATACCGCCACCCGCTCGCCGGCCTTGAGATGCTGGATCAGCGTCTTCAGATAATGCGGATTGGTCGGGTCAATGCTGATGTGGCGGGTGATCGCGATGAATGGCTTGACCCACCAGTGGCGGGCGACGTGGGTGTTGATCACGAAGATCGGCACGTCCGGGAGGAACGCCGCCAGCAGCGCCCCATCCAGATAGGAGGTATGGTTGGCGACGATCAGCAGCCGTTGCTCGTCGTGCGGGTAATGCTCCCAGCCGCGCAGTTCCACCCGGAACAGCCGCTGGAACAGCCCGCGGGCCAGTCGTTGTAGCACATGGCGCATAGTTTTAGTGCAATCCGTGTTCGCGGGTGGCGGCGAAACGCACCTCGGGCCAGCGTTCCTGGGTCAGTTGGAGGTTAACCCGGGTTGGCGCGATATAGACCAGCTCGCCGTGATGGTCCAGCGCCAGATTGTCGTGAAGCTTGGTTTTGAATTCATCGAACCGTTTGGGATCGGGGCAGCGCACCCAGCGGGCGGTGGTGACGTTGACGTTCTCAAAACCGCACTCGACGCCGTATTCGCTGCGCAGCCGGAAAGCAGCCACATCAAATTGTAATACCCCGACGGCCCCCAGAATGAGATCGTTGCTGTTGAGGGGGCGAAAGAGTTGCGTCGCGCCTTCCTCACAGAGCTGCTCCAGACCCTTTTGCAGCGCCTTCATTTTCAGCGGATCGCGCAGGCGGGCGCGGCGGAACAGTTCCGGGGCAAAGTCGGGGATGCCGGTGAAATTCAGGTC
>CALMNY010000415.1 GCA_937872125.1 uncultured Candidatus Competibacteraceae bacterium
GGGCGGGATCGGGATCGTCGTGCTGGCGGTGGCTTTGCTGCCGATGCTGGGCATCGGCGGCATGCAGCTTTACCGGGCTTCGACGCCGGGGCCGATGAAAGATGAGAAGCTGACGCCCCGGATCACCGAGACCGCCAAGAATCTGTGGTTGATTTACGTCGGGCTTAATTTTGCGTGTTTTCTGGCGTACTGGCTGGCCGGGATGAGCGCCTTCGACGCCGTCTGCTACAGCTTTACCACCATTTCCCTGGGCGGGTTGGCGCCTCATGACGCCAGCATCGGCCATTTTCAGAACCCGGTGTTCGAATGGATCACCGTCTTTTTCATGCTGGTAGCCATGGTCAACTTCGCCTTGTACTTTCTGGCCTGGCGTTCGCGCAGCCTCAAGGTGGTGTACCACGATCCCGAATTCAGATTCTGTATGAAAGTGGTGGCTGGAATCGTCGCCTTGGCCTGCCTGCATCTCTACCTGGATGGAATGTCGTGGTGGACGTCTATTCATCTCGGGGTTTTCCAGGGTATTTCGATTATTAGCGGCACTGGTCTGGTCACGGCAGGCTATCCTGTCCACGACAGTTGGCCGGCGTTCGTGCCGTTGCTGTTGTTGCTGGGCAGTTTCTTCGGCGGCTGCGTCGGCTCGACCTGTGGCGGCATCAAGGCCATCCGTTTCCTGTTGCTGTACAAGCAGAGTGTGCGTGAAACCCGGCTGCTGGTTCGGCCGACCGCGCAGATCGCGGTCAAACTGGGCGATCATCCCATTCCTGACCCGGTCATGCAGGCGGTATGGGGCTTCTACTACCTTTACATTTTTTGCTATTGCGCTTTTTCGCTGGCGCTGGCGGCGACCGGTGTGGACCTGGTGACGGCGTTTGGCACCACGGCGGCCTGCCTGAACAACATGGGGGTGGGTTTGGGCGAGACGGCGGGCGGTTTCGGCGTGCTGAGCGATACCGCCACCTGGTTGATGTCAGTGGCCATGCTGGTCGGACGGTTGGAAGTCTTCCCGTTGCTGGTCTTGTTCCTGCCGGATTTCTGGAAGTAAAGGTTTGGGCCAACAAAATGAAAGAAACCGATTTTGACGAACCAAGGGATACTGGATCATCGCCAGCCACCGTTCGGCCCAGGCTCGATCCGGCAGTCATCACCGAGTTTCCCCTGAGCCAGACGACGATGGGTGGCAAAAAGCAATCGGTCGTGGTCCGGCGGTCACCGCTCAAGACCGCGTTGTACATGATCGGTGTGCTGATGATCCTGTTCAGCGCCACGATGTTGCCGCCGATGGGGGTGGCCTGGTGGTACGACGGATATGCCGTGATTCTGCCCTTCGCCGAAGCGATGGGGGCCATGTTGGCGCTAGGCCTGCTGTGCTGGCTGCCGGTGTACCGCTACAAAGTGGATCTGCGCAACCGCGACGGCTTCGTGGTGGTGGTAGGGTTCTGGTTTCTGCTGTCGCTGATCGGCGCGTTGCCGTTCATGCTGTCCGACAACCCGCACGTGCCGCTGGTGGACGCGGTATTCGAGACCGTTTCCGGCCTGACCACCACCGGTGGCACTGTGCTCTCCAACCTTGACACTATGCCCAAGGCGATTGTCTATTATCGGGCGCAACTGAATTTCCTGGGCGGCATGGGCATCATCGTGCTGGCGGTGGCGTTGCTGCCGATGCTGGGAGTTGGCGGGATGCAGTTATACAAGGCGGAAACGCCGGGGCCGATGAAGGACGAAAAGCTCACGCCGCGCATCACCGAGACCGCCAAGAACCTCTGGTATATCTACGTCGGCCTGAATGTGGCGTGCACCCTGTCGTATTGGGCGGCGGGGATGAGTTTTTTTGATGCCGTATGCCACAGTTTTGCAACAATGGCGCTGGGTGGTTTTTCCACCCATGACGCCAGCCTTGGCTATTTCAACAGCCAGGCCATCGAACTGATCGCCGGGTTTTTTACCATGATCGCGGCGGTGAATTTTGCGCTCTACTTTCTGGCCTGGCGCGGGCGCAGCCTCAAGTATGTATGGCGGGACGCCGAGTTTCGCTTCTTCATGGCGGTCATGACCGGGATCGTGGTTGCCACGTGTGGTTATCTTTATTACCGCGGCCACTATTCCTTGTGGGGATCGGTCTATCACGGCTTTTTTCAGAGTTTCTCGATCGTCACCAGCAATGGTCTGACTACGACAGGCTATCCGGCGGAATGGCCGTTATTCGTGCCCCTGTTGCTTCTGTTGGCCAGTTTTTTTGGCGGCTGCGTCGGTTCAACCTGCGGCGGCATCAAGGCGATCCGTTTTTTGTTGCTGTACAAGCAGAGTGTGCGTGAGGCGCGGCTGCTGATTCGCCCGTCCGCACAGATTGCGGTCAAGCTGGGCGACCATGCTGTCCCTGACCGGGTGATGCAGGCCGTCTGGGGATTTTATTATCTGTACATCTTTAGCTACTGCTTCTTTTCGCTGGCGCTGGCGGCGACTGGTGTGGATTTGGTCACGGCGTTCGGAACGGCCGCGGCTTGCCTGAACAACATGGGGGTGGGTTTGGGGGAGACATCTGGCGGTTTCGGTGTGCTGAGCGATACCGCTACCTGGTTGATGTCAGTGGCCATGCTGGTTGGGCGGCTGGAAGTCTTCCCGTTGCTGGTCTTGTTCCTGCCGGATTTCTGGAAGTGAAGCGACCACGGCTCAACAATTAGTCGGGATCTGGACGTTGGTCGGTCATCGGATTCGGGTGATCTTTGCGCCGCTTCCAGCTTCTGGGTCACGCCAAGCTGTTTTGATCCACTGTCGCCTGCTGTTCGTAGCGCAGTTGCACCACTTCCGCGCCCACCAGCTCGCGCAACCGTTTCAATAGCGCCTCGCTGGGTTTAACCCGCCAATCAGAGCCAAACGCCAGTTCCACCCGCGCCACGGGGCCGCTGTATTCCAGCCACACCGCACACCGGCCATCGGTGCGATGTTCCGCCAGTAGGGCGGCCAGCGCGCGCAAGATTCCCGCCTCGCACTGGCGCGCATTCACCCGCAGCACCAGCCGCCGGGCATATTCGGCGCGCGCTTCATCCAGGCTCAACACCCGCTCGACAGTCAGCCGCGTGGTCTGGTTGAACTCATCCCAGCCCAGCGCGCCTTGCATCAGCATAATGGCGTCCTCAACAATCAAGGACCGATGCCGTTCGTAGACCTCTGGAAAAATACGCACTTCGATCCGCCCGCTGTCATCGTCCAGGGTCACGAACGCCATGCGTCCCCCCCGGTTGGCGTTGCGGGTGCGCACGCTCACCACCAGACCAGCGATCAACACCGAGCGGTTATTGCCCCGGCGCAACGTTCCGTTATTGCCGGCCAGGTCATACAGCCGCGTGGTGTGGAGCGCGGCCAGTTCCGCCGCTACCTGGCGGATGGGATGACCGGTCAGATAGACGCCCAGGGTTTCCTTTTCGCCACGCAACCGCTCCTCTGCGCTCCATTCCGGCTTTTTGGCGATATGTAAGGGCCGGACGGGTGTTTTCTCAGCGGTGGCCAGTCCAAACATGTCGTTTTGACCGGCAGCGTCATTGCGGGAATGCTGCTCGGCCAGTTGCAACGCCTCTGGCAATTGCGCCATCAGCGTCGCCCGGTTGGCGCCCAGTTCGTCGAACGCCCCGGAACGGATCAGCGATTCCAGCACCCGGCGGTTGAGCTTGCGCAAATCCACCCGCTGGCACAGGTCGAACAGATCGCGGTACGGCCCGCCCCGTTGCCGCTCCTCCACCAAGCCTTCGATGGCGGCTTCACCGCCACCCTT
>CALMNY010000416.1 GCA_937872125.1 uncultured Candidatus Competibacteraceae bacterium
CGGGGAATCTCACTTGATAGGCATCACCGTCTGGTAAATAAGCGATGTCGCCCCCTTTGAAACCTTGCCCTGATGAAGAAGGGATTAAGACGCGCAGCGGATCGGCCATACTCAAGAAACAGGCAGATCACGCTATTCATGATGAAGTCGGCTTTTGGGGATGGGAGGACTTCGAGCCAATTGCCAAAGCCATCGATCAACTATTTCGACAGAAGGGATAGTTATGAGCTTCGATGACGATCTTCAACAACAGTTTGAACAGTCCCGGACCTTGGCGGAATTGACCGTAGCGGTGCGAGAAACCCTCGCCCGGGATGGTCGGGACAACAGCGATAAATGGGTGCGGTTTATCATCAAAAGTTACTGTGGCGGCACCCAAGTAGAAGTTGATGCCTCTGGAAAACCAGTAAACCCTTGGCGGCGCAAATTCCTGTATCAGGAGCAGGACAGCGCCCAGCCCGCCGAGCGCCGCACCGCTTGACCATGTCCGCTACTCATATGCCGGAAGCTGATCCTCTCGCAACACACACGTGGATTGCCCAATAGGTGCGTCTACACGAAAATTGGTTTCCCGCAACAGGAGAGCTTTTGCTTTCCTGAATAGACGCTTGGGCAGGATTTGGCCGCAATGAGGGCGCTCATTCCCCACTCTGCCAATTCTGGTCAGCTTGCTGATGTCCCTCTATTGTTGTTCAGGGACAGAGTAACCCGGTGTGGGGAGTCAGGCCGCGCGGCGCTCGGCGGGCTGGTAAATCGCCCGCAAGTGGGGCGGCAGCAAATGGGCCGGATAGGTTCCCGCGCGCAATTTGCCCAAGTGCCACCACCACTGCGTCAAAGGGCGGGATGAATCATCCTGAAGCAGGTCGTCAGGAACTTCATCGTCATCAAGATCAAGGATTGCATCGACCAGGTATTCATCCAATTTAGCCATAGATTGACGTTGTTCATAATCAATAAGAACCTGCTCAGCTTTAGTACGGAGTTCTCGCAATCCAGGAACTGCCCAATAATCCAAGCCATGTACCACCATTGCGGTATAAGCCTTCAGATAATCAATTGTTGGATTAGACACCATTGATCTCCTTTATAATCAATCGGGTAATCATAAACACTAACACGCTGACCGTTTTCTTCAAAGACAGCCAGTAACGAAAATTTCTTTGAATGAACAATATAACGCCCACCAGTTTTCTTCTTGAAAACAATGGCCTTTTTATCTTGCAATACATTAGAAAACCAGATATTCAAATCGTCTGGTTTTCTAATTTTTTCATTTTCCACATAACGCCGCTTAAGATAATGGAGTGTTAGGCCATCTATAGGGCGCTTATTTATTATATCGTCGATAAGTTGTTTTACCTCTGGAATATGCTGGTAAGAATTAAATTGGTTTAGAGTTCGCTGGGTCATTTTTCCTGCTTGAATTTTTCTCATCCCCCAATCTGGGATCGTCAACGCCTTCACCAGCGCCTCAGCGGCCTGGATCATGGCAAGATCGCCAGAGCGGCGAACATCAGGATGAACTTGAGGCATGGGCGCGGATTGTACCACCGCCTCCCCCACCCGCTGCCACTGGCACAGCGGGGCCTTCCGACCCAATCCTCGCCCTGAGTGGCAAGCGAGTCTTTGCTTTGAAGCCTTGCCCTGATGAAGAAGGGATTAAGACGCGCTGAAACCACATGCTAAACCTCGCTGGCAAGCTTGCCGGCCCCACGTTCCTCTTTACCGGTGTAGCATGATTCCATGGTATTGCCTACCAGGATCATGCCCATGTCCGCTTCCCTCGCCGACTCCATCCCGCCTCCCGGCGCCAGGCTGGCGCTGCCGGTGGCCTGTTACCGACTGCATTTCATCGCCCAGGAGGCCGTGCGCCTGCCCGCCTATGCTGGCTCCGCCTGGCGCGGCGTATTTGGCCGCGCGCTCAGACGGCTGGTTTGCGTCACCCGCGAACCAGCCTGCCCAGCCTGCCTGCTGTACCGCTCCTGCATCTACCCCTACCTGTTCGAGACCCCGCCCGACCCCGCCGCCGGCAAGCTGCGCAAATATCCCGCCGCCCCCCATCCGTATGTGCTGCGGCCAGGCGCGGGCGGAGCGCACCCCGCCGGCGCAACGGTCCAGGTGGACATGGTGCTGTTCGGGCAGAGCAACCGCCATCTGCCCTACGTGCTGCACGCTTTCGACCAGGCCGGTCAGCGCGGCGTCGGCCAGGGTGATGGCCGACTGGAACTGGCCCAGGTCGCTCAACAGACGCCGGCCGGCGATTGGCGCCCGATTTATCGTCCCGGCGAATCCCTGCAACCGTCGCCACCCATCGCTCCGGAACCACCGCCCTGTCCGGCGCGGCTGACGCTGGTGGTGCAAACGCCGTTGCGCCTGCGCCAGGCCGAGAAGCTGCTGGGGCCGGACGCTTTCCAGGTCGGCGCGCTATTCGCCAACCTGGTGCGGCGGATTTCGCTGTTGACCACCTTTCACGCCGACGCCCCGCTGACCGCCGATTTCGCCGAACTGAGCCGGGCCGGCTGGACGCTGCAACCTCGAAACACACGCCTGCGCTGGCATGAATGGGTCCGCTATTCGTCGCGCCAGGACGCGCTGCTGCAAATGGGGGGACTGGTCGGCGAGATCGAACTGGACGGCGCCGGGCTGGAACCGTTCTGGCCGTACTTGTGGCTGGGGCAATGGACGCACGCCGGCAAGGGCGCGGTCATGGGGCTGGGCGGCTACCGAATCGAAAGAGCCTGACCGGCAAGCTTGCCAGTCCGGATTTTTTGTCTCCCCCGATTTACTGTAGCGCGGTGTGTTCTATGCTGAAAGGAAAACCGCGCCATGAACCCGGACTGTTATCCTCGTCGCATCCTGCTGTGCGTCGCCGGCCTGTCGCCGCAGATCGTCACCGAGACGCTGTACGCCCTGACGGTCATCGGCGAACCACGCTTTGTCCCGACCGAAATCCACCTGCTCACCACCGCCGAAGGGGCGGAACGGGCGCGGCTGACCCTGCTCAGCGAGGAACC
>CALMNY010000417.1 GCA_937872125.1 uncultured Candidatus Competibacteraceae bacterium
GTAGGGTACGCACCGCGTACCCTACTACTTGGCTACCCATTTTTTAAGGTCTCCAAGGCTTCCGCGTCGGCCAGATCTTTTGTTCTTCCGGCTGTTCTCTTGTTGCGAATCAGATCATCAAGTGACGGGACATGGACTTCGATCCCTTCGATATCCACTGTCAACGACCGTTCGAACGTCTCCTCGAAATGGAGTCCGGATGCCGTCGTGATGATATCGATACGCCTTGGAGCAACCCCGATTTGAAAAATGGTTCCCTCCGCTTGCAGATCCGCTGCGGTAAGATCGTGCAGCGGCGCACCGAACCGCTGCAACGCGCGCAGGACGGCATCTGCATTCCATGGTGACGGCATGACCCAGATGTCTATGTCCATGGTAGCGCGGAGATAGCCGTGGGCGGCCAACGCATAAGCGCCCACGAGAAGAAATCTAACCTTCTCGTCGGCTAACGCTTGTAACATGTCTTTGTAATCTTCGTTCAGCATCGTGGCGTTTACTTAAGGAAGCAAGTTCCCGGGTCAACGGCCACACGAGGCCGATGCGTTCCGCGGGAGTCCCTGGCGTCAAATCATCTTTTCTGCGATCCGACATTTGGAGTTTTACTGTCTGGGTTCTGTTCATAACGGTGACTACCTCAAAAAACTGTTGGTTGTCCAGTCACACCGGTATGTTCGACCCACCTGCTGGATGCCGATACCCTGAAAGCCGTCTTCAAAGAATTGGCTTATACCATTTCTCGGTAGATTTGACTGGGTAGGGGGGTAGGGTGGATTTCGCTTTGCTCATCTACCCTACAATTCTTCTGCGTATTCCTAACTCAAAGCATCTTGAGCAGCGGCGTCAGCTTGTATTTACGCTGGCGCTTCTCGCGCAACCCATCCAGATAGTCGCGTCCATGACCCGAGCCAGAGTTTGGGGCGAGGTGTAGCGTTCAGTGGCCTGGATGGCGTCGTCAACCAGGTCTTCGTACAGGAAAATCTCGATTTTGGTTTCGCTGCTAATGCGGGCTTCCCGCAGAAAGTCCAGCAACGGTCGCCGCCAGTCCGGCCAGCCCCCGCCGGCCAGTTTCTTAACTGACTTATAGGCGGTGAGATCGGGCGCAAGGCGAAATGCGATGACGCCCGCCGCCCGCGCCCGCTCGATCTGGCCGTGCGCGGCGGCCCGGTCGCGCAGCCAGACCGCCAGTTCGTTCCGGGTGCGCGAATCTTCAGTCTCTGAACATGCGGGGAAGCAGCTTGACGAAGTCGAAAAAGCCGCTCAGGCGCTCGCCCCAGGCGCGGCCATGCAATACGCGGAGCGCGCCTTTCAGGCCATCGTAAAGATTCGCGTCATAGGGATGCCAGAACAGGTTGCGTTTGGCGAAGTGCAGCAGTTCAGTAGTGACCACCTGGGGATGGGTCATCTCGTCGAAGCCCAGTTCGCCGTGGCTGCGGCCGATGCCGGATTCCTTGACCCCGCCCCACGGGGTTTCAGCCATGCCGTGGGTGAGCAGGTGATCGTTAATGGTGATGACGCCGGCATGGATGCGCCGGCCCAGCGCCACCGCCGCACGGGTGTTGCTGGACCACACTGAGCCGGTCAAGCCGAGGCTGGAATCGTTGGCCAGTTCGATGGCCTGATCCATGTTGTCCACCTTCATCACGCCCAGCACCGGCCCGAAAGTTTCCTCGCGCATCAATTCCATGGTGTGATCCACGTGGGTCAGCACCGTGACCGGGAAGAAGTTGGCGTGGGCGTGGGCGGGGTCAATTTTAACCTGAGCGAGGATGGTCGCACCCTTGGCCAGCGCATCGTCCACCTGGCGCTGGATGGTCTTGAGCTGGCGCTCGGTGCACATGGCGCCGATGTCCACGTCGTGATCGGTGTTCGGGCCCTGGCGCAGCGCTTCCACTTTTTGCTTGAGCAGTTTGATGAACGGTTCGTACACGTCGCGGTGAACGTAGACCCGCTCGACCCCGCCGCAGGACTGGCCACTGTTTTGCAGGCCGGCCCACATCGCGCCGTTGACCGCCCGCTCCAGGTGCGCATCCGGGCAGACCAGCATCGGGTCGTTGCCGCCCAGTTCCAGCGAAACGGGCACCAGGCTCTCGGCCGCCTTGGCCATCAGAATCTTGCCGACCGGTACCGAACCCGTGAAGAACAGCTTGTCCACATGGTTATCCGACTCCAGCAGGATCTGACCGATGATGGCGCCGGGAATGTTGAGGTGGATGAATACGTCGGCCGGCAGCCCGGCGGCCTGGATCATCTCCTCGATCTTGCGCCCGACCATCTGGGTTTCCGGGGCGGTCTTGAAGATCACGGTGTTGCCGGACAGCAGCGCGGGCACGATCTCATGCATCGGGATGCCGAGCGGATAGTTCCACGGCGCGATGATGCCGATTACGCCGAAGGGGATGCGGAAAATCCGGCTGCGCTTGTTCAGGAACAGCAGCGAGCCGCCACGCACCTTGCGGGGTTTGAGGAAGCGCTTGGCGTTCTTAAGGTAATAATCGGTGGCCAGCGCACTGGTCAGCACTTCAGTGGCCAGCGCCTCGATCCGGGTTTTGCCGACATCCTTGGCGACAGTGTCGCTGACTTCGTCGGCGTGCTCCACCAGGTAATCACGGATGCGCGCGATGTAGCGCACCCGTTCTTCCAGCGGTAGCGCCGCCCAGGCGGGTTGGGCGGCGCGCGCGCGGCGAAGGGCGTCGCGCGCTTCCTCGACCGTGTTCATTTGCGAATAACCGACGACCTCGCCGGTGGCGGGATTGACGCAGACCGTCTGGCGGAGATCAAAAGTCTGGGGCGTGCTCATGGGATGTCCTCGACAGCGGAAGGTAGGGGAGGGGGCGCTTCGGGTGGCGGCGATAGCGGGGCTGGACCGATGGCGCGATGCCTGCCGATATAGCCAGACCTCGACGATATTGGCTTGTAAGAGCTGGCTTTGTTGACGCGAATGCTGGGTTTTTGCCGGGTTTGGCGGTAGTAGGGGTTTGCCCGCCGTGCGGAACGGGGTTAGATTGTTCTTTTCCGACCGTGGTTCGACCGTCCCATGTCTAAAATCGCCAAGAGCATTTACCGCGTCCTGTTCGTGAATCAGGGCAAGTTGTACGAACTCTACGCCCGCGAGATCTATCAGGGCGACTTGTACGGCTTTATCGAGGTCGAGGAGCTGATTTTCGGCGAGCGTTCGAGTGTATTGATCAACCCGGCCGAGGAAAAATTGCAAAATGAATTCGTCGGGGTGAAGCGCACCTTCATTCCCTTGCACTCGGTGGTGCGGATTGACGAGGTGGAGCGGGAGGGGGTGAGCAAAGTGCGTCCAGTGGAAGGCGGCGACAACGTGACGCCGTTTCCCCAACCGGCGTTTCCCCCCGGCGGCGGGCGCAGCAAAGACTGAGGAGAAGCGAAGATGGAAACCGCAGCGTGGTGGGAAATTCTGCTGGGTGGATTGCTGGCGGCGCTGGTGATCCTGTGGTTTCGGCCTGGCCTCAAGGCGACGATTGAGCGCAGCCGCGCCGCCAAAAAGGATTGGCCAGCGGCGTTGATTCCGCTGGGCCTGGTGGTGCTGTTCGTGCTTTTTTTGATTCAATGGGTTCGGAGCTGATACAGAGACAGCCTCTAAGTCAGGCTGGCGTAACGCTGCAACGCGGCCAGAAACATGCCCTTGCGGATAGGTTTGGTCAGATGGCCGGTACAGCCGGCGTCCAGACTGCGTTGTTCATCTTCCTTCAAGGCATTGGCGGTGAGCGCGATGATGGGGAGCGGCGGGCGGCCCTGGGCGCGTTCCCATTCCCGGATCAGGCCAGTAGCCGTGTAGCCATCCATGACCGGCATCTGCACATCCATGAAGACCAGATCGTACTGGCCCTGCTTAAACCGTTCGACCGCGACCGCGCCATTCTCCGCGATATCCAGCCGGTGCGGCGTCTGCTTGAGGTAGGCTCGGATCAGCATGATGTTGTCCGGAGCATCGTCGGCGATCAGAATGGATAACCCCTCGGGTTTCGGGGTTCCGTCCAGGCGATGATCGCGGGTGGGTCTGGATTTCGGCTGGGCCAGCGCGGCGGCGGGCGACCCGGCATCCAGCCGAACCGTGAAATGAAAGGTGCTGCCCTGGCCCGGCGTGCTCTCGAGCGCGATGTGACCGCCCATCAGTTCCACCAGCCGCTGACAGATCGTCAGACCCAGGCCGGTGCCTCCGTATTTGCGGGTGATCGCGCCATCGGCCTGGGTAAACGCAGCGAACACCCGTTCCTGCTGCTCAGGGGTAATGCCGATGCCGGTGTCGGTCACCGCGAAGCGTAGATAACCAGACGCTGGCTGAGCGGGATCATGGGTCACGGTGACGGTAACCTGACCCTGCTCGGTGAATTTGACGGCATTGCCAATCAGGTTCGTGAGCACCTGACGCAGCCGGTTGGCGTCGCCTTCAACCAACTGGGGAACATCGGGAGCCACGTGCAGGATTAATTGCAGGCCCTTGTCCCGGGCGCGAATCGTCATCAACTCGATCTGTTTGTGCAGCAGGAGCCTCAGATCGAACGTTTCCCGCACCAGCGTCAGCTTGTCCGCCTCAATCTTCGACAAATCCAGAATGTCCTCGATCAGCGCCAACAGGTTGCCGCCCGCGTTCTTGAAGATTTCGATATAGTGACGTTGCTCCTCGGTCAACGGGGTTTCCGCCAGCAGGTCGGCCATGCCGATGATCGCATTCATCGGCGTGCGGATCTCGTGGCTCATGTTGGCCAGAAATTCGCTCTTGGCGCGGTTGGCGGCGTCGGCGACTTCCTTGGCTTTCCGCAGTTCCTCAGTGCGCGCCTCGACCCGCTGCTCCAGATCGTTCTGGTAGGCAGTCAGGCTGGCGTTGTTCTTTTCGATGGTCTCCAGCATCTGATTGATCGCACAACCCAACTGGGCGATTTCATCATTGCCCTCCCCGATAAACCGCGTGCCCAGGCGACCGGACTGAACCCGCCGGGCGACTTCGGAAATTTCCCGGATCGGCCAGATGATCTGGCGCGCCATCGCGTGCAAAAGGAGACCGAACAGCACGATCATGACCAGGGCAAAAACCAGCAGGGAGTGCTGAATGCGGGCGCGGATGTCCTGGCTGGCCTGAAATTCCTGCTGGTAAGTGGCGATGGCTTCGGCGGAAATCGTCGCCAGGAGCCGGGTCAGGGTGAGGGTCAGCGCATCAAATAGGCGGTTCAGCTTGCGAATCTCGGCTTCCAGTGCGAAATCCTGCTGCAGCAGGTCCTGATAACGTTCGGCGTAGGAACGGATGCGGGCGTCGTCGCGCAATGATGACGATTCCATGTTGCGCAGCAGCGAGTCGAAAGCGACGTCCAGGCTGTTGTATTTGACGTCAGAACGCCCCAGGAAATAGCTCTCCTGAAAACGGTTGACGGTGAATAGCGGCTTGTACAGGACGCTGGCGTCCGGAATGAAGAAAATGGCCGATGCCAGAACCTGGTAGTTGGAGTCAAAACTGGTTTTGTTCAGCCGTTGCCGGGTCTTCAACTGGATCAACCGGCTGAACAGGTTCTCGTAGTCCGTCAGCAGGGTGGTGATTTCACCGATTCTCGGCAAGGCCAGCGCGCTGGCTATCCGGGGCTTGATCTGGCGGATGCTCGCCTTCGCCTCATTCAGCAGGGCGGCGAAACGCTGTTCGGCATCGGGTCGGATTTGTTGCGACAGGGCCGCTTGTTCCCAAAACCGGATTTCCCAAAAGCGTCGTTCCAGGCTCCGGACTTCCCGGTCGGCGATCGTAGCGGATTCGCCATGGCCGGCGCTGACGGACAGTTGGCCCAGAAAAAATACGATGCCGGCGTAGCCGAGGGCGAGTAGCACCAACAGCAGGCCGGCCATGAGCATAAAGCGTTGTCTGAGGGTACCGAACATGGCCTTGGATAGCGAGAAGCGACTCGATCAATCCTACCTGAATTGAGGAATCGCCACAGCAAACCCATAACGGGTTTGGATAAAGTCTTTATCGGTTCCCATACAACTCTCCCGGCATCAGGCGCGCGCCATTTACGTCGGGCCGTCGCCGTCGTTAGCGCGGGCCTTCAACCAGATCGAGTTCGACCGGAATGAAGTCTGGTACGGGTTCGTTGTGTAACGCTTTGAGCGCAACATCCACCGCCAGGGCGCCCATCTGTTTCGGTCTCTGGGCGATGGTGGCGGTGATGCCCCTCTCGCGCAACGCCTGCAGGGCTTCCGGAATGGCGTCAAAGCCAACCAGGATCGGGCGCTGGGCGGGATTGGCCTGGCGCACCGCGTCCATCACGCCCAGGATCATACTATCGTTGTGGGCGAAAACCGCATCGAAATGCTGCCCCTGACTCAACAGGCGCGTCATGATTTCCCGGGCGTCGGCGCGGTTGAAGTTGGCGACCTCGCGGGCGGCGATGCGCAGCTTGCTGTTGGTGGCGATGGCCTGGTTAAAGCCCTTGCTGCGTTCGTAGCTGGCTGAGGTTCCGGGCAGGCCCTCGAATTCGGCGACGGCGCCGCCGCCGGCCAACCGGCGGGCGATGTATTCCCCCGCCAGCCGGCCGCCGGCCACGTTGTCGGAAGCGATGTGCGAGACGACGTGGCCCCCGTCACCTTTGCGGTCGACGGTGATGACCGGAATCCGGGCGCGATTCGCCAGTTCGATGCCGGGCTGCACGGCCTGCGAGTTGGTGGGGTTGATGAGCATGAAGTCCATTTTCTGATCCACAAATTTTTGAATAGCGAACAGTTGCTGGGCATCGTCATTGCCGGCGTCGGTGTAGGCCAGTTCAACGCCATGAAGATCAGCCTGGGCCTTGGCCCCCTTGAGCATGGCGGCGAAGAACGGATTAGCCAGTTCCGACAGGGACAGGGCGATGCGCTTGCCAAAGCTTTCGTGGATGATCAGGTCCAGCGGCGTTTCCTGGGAAGCCGGAATTTTCTTGCCCTGCATCGCCTGAAACGCCAGCGCCACGCCATAACGGCCCATCAATTCGGGATGCTGTTCAACCGTGGCGTGCATCCGGCTGTTGTGCAGCTCGTTGCGCGCCGCCTCGATATTATCGTAGCCACCCACCAGGACTTTGCCGGTCAGGTTATGCACATCCAGCGCCTGCACGACACCCAGCGCCATCTGGTCATTAGCGCAAAAGACGGCGTCCACAGCGCCATGCTTTTTAAGCAATTCGGACATGTGCGCGAAAGCATCTTCGGTTTGCCAGTTGGCGCTGACTGAATCCACGATCTCAATGCCGCCACCAGCGGTAACGGCTTTCACAAAACCGTCCTTGCGCAATTCGCCATTCTTGGCGCCGACGATGCCTTCGATGACGATGATCCGACCCTTGCCCCTCAGTTTACGGCGAATGTAGTCGCCCACCAGAGCGGCGCCCTTGGCGTTGTCGGAACCCACGAAGGGAATGGCTACGCCGCTTCGGGCTTGGGCATCCTTATCCAGCGGGTTGTCAATATTGATGACGACGATGCCCTGAGCGATGGCCTGCGCCAGGAGCGGCGCCAGCTTGCGCGAGTCGGCGGGGGCGATGACGATGGCGCCGTAGCCCCGGGAAATCAGATTGTTAAGGATGCCAACCTGATGCTCGATATCCGTTTCCAGTTCGGTGCCGAATACTTCGAGCGGGATGCCATTTTCCCGGGCGTAGTCCTTGGCGCCTTCCTCCATCTTGAAAAAGAATGGGTTGGATAGCGCTTTCATAATCAGGGCGACCTTGGCCTTGTTGGCGGTATCCGGTTGCGCCAGCGCCACGGACGGTGGTAGCCCGACGGTCAGCCCAAGGAATGCCAGCAGCAATAGTCGATTCAGCATAAGGTTCACGGTTTTTCTCCAGGATCGCTTGCCGGCCGCTTCTGGCCGGCGAC
>CALMNY010000418.1 GCA_937872125.1 uncultured Candidatus Competibacteraceae bacterium
GGAAACATGTACAGCGCCGCCTGGGGCTTGACGCAACTGACGCCGGGAATCGCCGTGAGCAACTGGTGCGCCAGATCGCGCTGCTTGCCCAGCCGGCCGGTGGGCAGCACCAGATCGTTAATACTCTGGTAACCGCCGAGCGCCGTCTGAATCGCGTGCTGCGCCGGAACGTTGGCGCACAGCCGCATTGAGGCAAGGATGTTGAGACCCTCAATATAATCCTGGGCATGGCTGCGTTCGCCCGACACCACCACCCAGCCGGCGCGGTAGCCGCAGGCCCGGTAGTTCTTCGACAGGCCGTTAAAGGTCAGGCACAGCACGTCTTCCGCCAGGGAAGCGATGGAGGTGTGCTGGACGCCGTCGTAGAGCACCTTGTCGTAGATCTCATCAGCGTACACGATGAGCTGGTGCTGGCGGGCGATCTCCAGGATTTCCCGGAGCAGTTCCACCGGATACAGCGCGCCGGTCGGGTTATTCGGGTTGATCAGGACGATGGCGCGAGTGGTCGGCGTGATCTTGCCCCGGATGTCATCCAGGTCCGGCAGCCAGCCGGCCTGTTCATCGCAAAGGTAATGGCGCGGCGTTCCGCCCGACAGGCTGACCGCTGCCGTCCACAGCGGATAGTCCGGGGCCGGAATCAATACCTCGTCGCCGTTGTTGAGCAACGCCTGCAACACCATCACGATCAACTCGGATACGCCATTGCCGATGTAGATGTCCTCGACCTGCACCCCGCGAATCTGCTTCTGCTGGGTGTAGTGCATGATCGCCTTGCGCGCCGCGAACAACCCTTTCGAGTCGCAGTAGCCGGAAGCGTCGGGCAGGTTGCGGATCACGTCCTGCACGATCTCATCCGGGGCCAGAAAACCGAACGGCGCCGGGTTGCCAATGTTGAGCTTGGTGATCCGCTGACCTTCGTCTTCCATTTGTTTGGCGTGCGCCAGCACTGGACCACGAATGTCATAGCAAACGTTGGCGAGCTTGGCGGATTTCAATATCGGTTGCATCGGGAATTCATCCTGCGGTTAAGGGAGACCTGCAGCCGGCGCGGGGCGCTGGTGCGAAGTTGGATTCATAATAACGATCTTCCCGGAGTAAAAAAAATTGGATTCTCACGAAATGGGCTAATCTCAATATTTATCCACCGTTCGGCGAGGACAGCGATGAAAACTAACAGCCCCCATCCCAGCGCTCTTTGGCGACGCCTGCCGAAGCCTTCGCTGCCCGGCCAGCCGGGGCGGTTCCTGGGTTTCGGCCTTGGCCTCGGCCTGGTGCTGTTCCTGCCGCTGTTCGTCTGGTTTTACTGCCGCATCGAGCCGGGAGCTGGCGAAATCGCCGTCCTGATCCGCAAGACCGGCGAGGATTTGCCATCCGGCGCGATCATCGCTCTGAAACCGGAGCAAAAGGGCATTCAATTCGACGTATTGCCGGAAGGGCGCTATTTCCGCAACCCTTACACTTGGGGCTGGGAGATCGCCCGGATCACCGACATCCCCGCCGGTAAGCTGGGCGTGCTGACCCGGTTGTACGGCAAGGATCTGTCGCCGGGCGCGATCATCGCGGGCGGGGATTGCGCGAAAGGCAGTCCCGGCGACGCCAAGGGCATCGTTGTCGCCGTGCTGCGACCGGGCAAGTACCGCGTCAACCCCTATGCGTGCAGCATCCAACTGTTCGACGCCATTTCCATCCGCCCCGGCGCGGTGGGCGTCGTCACCTCGCTGGTGGGTCGGGACGTGCTCGACGGCGAACTCCCGCCCGAAGCGCGCAACACCTACCTGGTCGGCGAAAACCTGAAAGGCGTCGTGTCCAGTGTGCTCGATCCGG
>CALMNY010000419.1 GCA_937872125.1 uncultured Candidatus Competibacteraceae bacterium
GGGTCATCGTCCGCTGGCCCAGCGCCGCCGGTTGAACGACGCCCCGCCATCGGTCAGGTCGTAGGATGGGTTGAGCGTAGCGAAACCCATCAATGCAGGGCGAAACCACCAGGGGATCTGAACGGTTACCACCGATCCGACCCTTGCAAGGGCATATACTTCGAGGGTGCATCCCTACCCGGAAACTCCGTCATGCTGCCCACCACCCGCGACTTGCTGACCCGCGAGGTCACCGACTGGCATCAGCAGGGATTAATCGACCGCTCGCTGCTGGACGTTTTGCTGCCGCGCTACGAAACGCGCGGTCGGTTTTTGAGCGCGTTGCTGAAGTGGCTGGGACTGTTCGCCATCTTCCAACTCGGGCTGGCGGTGCTGGCCTTCATCGCCATGATGGCGGAATCCGCCCTGCTGGCCGCGCTACTGCTCGGTGGAGTCGGCGTGGGACTGTGGTGGTTCGGGGCGCGGCTGGCCACCGACCCCAGGCAACTCCATCCTTTCACCGGCGCGGCGCTGGTCACCGCCAGCCTGGCAGCGGTGTTCGGCGCTTTTGTGTTGCTGCACATCGCCTTGGGCGGCGAACCCGAGGGCCAGGCTATTCCGACGATCATGCTGCTAACGGGTGTGCTCGCTGCCTTGATGGCCTACCGCTATCACCTGCGCTGGCCGTTGCTGCTGGCGTTGCTGCTGTTCTTCCACGGTTTGGGCGCGTGGCACGCCTACGGCGGGCATGGCGCCTATTTCGCCCACATTCAGGATGAGCGGTTGATGGCGCTGGCGGCACTGGCGGCGGTCGCGCTCGGTCTTTGGCACGAACGGCGGCTGGAAACCGGCCCGCTGCGACGTTGCGCCGGATTCGGCGGGCTGTATCTGATCTTTGGGCTGCTGTATCTGAACCTGTCGCTGTGGTTCCTGACGTTGTTCGGGAAACCGCTGGCCTGGGTCCTGGTTTTCACCGCCGTTGGCATCGGGCAAATTGTTATCGGCGCCCGGCTGCGCGACGCCCGTTTCACCGGTTTTGGCATCGTCTTCCTGGCGATTGACCTGTACACCCGCTTTTTCGAGCACTTCTGGGACCAACTGTCCGCCGGGGCCTTTTTCCTGGTCGCTGGGGCGCTGGCAATGGCGCTTGGCTACGGTTTCGAGCGTCAGGCTTATGGGGATCGCCAGCCATGAACCCGCAATCCCGCAATCGCCGCGTCCGCCGGGAACTGGATGAGTTACTGCGCGAGGGCTTGCTCGATGCGGCGACCCATGGGCGACTGTGCGAACGCTATCCCACCGAGGGTTGGGACTGGCGGTCACTGGGGCGCTGGTTTTTGATCTTCGGCGCGGTCAGCATGATGGCCGGCTTGGCGATTCTCGGCCGGACCCTGTTTGAATTCACGCTGACCAAGCTGGCAGTGGCGCTGGGCGTCGCCACGTTGGCCAGTTTCGGGGGCGCACAGTGGCTTAAGCGCACCCGCCCGGCCCTGGTCTGGACCCGCCTGAGCGTGGAACTGCTGGGCGGGTTGCTGCTGATCGGCCTGACGTTCACCCTCGGCGCAATCTATTCCACCGGCTCCGGCAACTGGCCGGCCCTGCTGCTGATTGATCTGGTGCTGCTAATCAGCCTGAGCTACGCGCGGCGCAACGTGTTACTGCTGGTGCTCAGCGCCGTGGTGTTCTTCGCGTGGTTTGGCGGCTTCACCGGCTATGCGTCCGGCTGGGGCGCGTACTGGTTCGGGATGAATTACCCGCTGCGCTTCCTGATGGCGGCCATCGTCATGATCGCCGTTGCGGTCATCCATCAGCAGAGCGAAGCGGGGTTGCTGGCGCGGTATCGGGGATTCTGCAAGGTCTGGCTTTCTGCCGGCCTGTTTTTCGCCGAAATGGCGCTGTGGCTGCTGGCCCTGTTCGGTAATTTCGACCGGGCCAGCGAGTGGTGGTATCAGGCCGGCGCTGCCGAGCTGGTGCTGTTTAATGCGCTGTGGGCGGGCTTGAACGCTACGCTGGTCTGGCTGGGCGCGCGGTGGGCGATGCGCATGCTGACCGGTTACGGCGCGACCTTCCTGATTATTCAAATTTATACGCTATTTTTCGCTCACTTGGCCGAGCATCTCGGCCTGCTATTGAGCCTGCTGATCGCCGGCGGCGGCGCGCTGGCGCTGACCTTCTGGCTGGAACAGCGGCGGCGCGGGACTGGAACGCACTGATCGAGAGGTGATGGCCGATGCCCAACGCGAGTGGCGCACTGGACCGGCAAGCGTTGCTGGCGGAACTGCAACTCGCGCAGTTCGTGCCCGAGGCCCACGCCGCCTATCGTCCTTTGCTGATGGACGGATTGCAGTTTTTTCTGGAGCGGCTGTCGCCAGCGCGACTGGCGTCCATCGTCGCCGCACAACTGCGGCTGCCGCGCCACACGCCGCCAGCGCGCCGGCTGGCGCTGCTGTTCCGGCGTTGCCCGACGCTGCACAAGCTGGGGCAGGTGGTGGCGCGCGACCGGCGGTTGGCGCCCGAGTTGCGCGCGAACCTGCAAGGGTTGGAGTCGCTGGAGCCGACCACGCCGATGGCGGAGATTGCCGCCCTCATTCAGCGGGAACTGGGAACGGTCATTGGCCTGGAGATCGCGGCCACGGCGCTTGCGGAGGCCAGCGTCGCGGTCGTTGTGCCCTTGGTCTGGCGTCCCGCTGCCGGCGCTACGCCCCAATCGGGCGTGCTCAAGGTGCTGCGGCCCGGCGTCGAGGAGCAACTGCGCGAGGAACTGGAAATCTGGGCGGCGCTGGGCGTCTTTCTGGAACAGCGTTGCGCGGAGCGGGGACTGCCGCCGCTCGACTATCGCCACACGCTCGACAGCATTCGCCGGCTGTTGGCGAACGAAATCCGGCTCGACCGTGAACAGGCCCACCTGACGCAGGCGGCGGCGTTTTATGCGGATTCCCCGGCGATTCTCATTCCGGGCTTGCTGCCCTTTTGCACGGCGCGCATTACGGCGATGGAGCGGGTCGAGGGGCGCAAAGTGACTGATCCCGGTTTGTCACCCGGCGAGCGGCGGCGGCTGGCGCGGGTTTTAAGCGAGGCGTTGCTGGCCAAGCCGTTCTGGAGCAACCCTGTGTCGGACGCCTGGTTCCACGCTGACCCCCACGCCGGCAATCTGTTCGTGACGCACGATGGCCGCCTGGCGATCCTGGACTGGGCGCTGGTCACGCCGCTTGACAAAGCGCAGCGCGTCGCCGTGGTCCAGGCGGTGGCGAGCGCCCTGACGCTGAATGAGAGCGGCTTGTTCCATGCGCTGGCGGCGCTGGGGAATCCGTCCGACCCGACAGCTTTGCGCGCCGCCGTTGTGGCGGGTCTGCGTCAGGTGCGGCAGGGAACGTTTCCGGGCATGGACTGGCTGATGGCGCTGCTGGATCGGCTGGGGACGGCGGGGGCGATGCAGTTTCCTGAAAATCTCACCCTGTTTCGCAAATCTCTGCTGACTCTGGCAGGGGTGATCGGCGATGTCTCCGACCGGCCTTCGATTGATGAGGTGCTGATTCTGACCGGTCTGATGCAGTGCAGCCGGGAATGGGCGGTTCGAGGGCTGGCGCCCTTTGCGTCGCGCGCTTTTGGAAGTCATTTGTCCAACGCGGACTGGTTCAGCCTGTGGGCCGGCCTGCCCGTGACCGTGGTCCGCTATTGGACCGGAATCTGGCGGGATGCGCTGGGGGGATAGTTCCTGTTGGCGGCATAGCCAGCGCAACGTTCGTTTGTATTCGTCAAGAGAATAAATCGTGTCTGACCGGGAACCCTTAAACCACCCAGCGCAGGGCGGGTTAGGCGTCAGCCGTAACCCGCCGTGGGTGGAACTGCCGGGATGGCGGATTACGCTACGCTAATCCGCCCTACACCCTATAGTTCTTATTCGGGTCAAATAACAAGAATGGCGCAAGGCGTGAGCGCCATATCAGGAAAGTCATTGAAAAAAAACATTTTTGTATAATCTAACCTTATTATGAACAGCAACCAGTTCAAAGCCTGGCTCCGCCAGCAAGGCTGCACCTTTGAAGCTAAACCGGGCGGTTCCGGCCATCTGATCGTGCGGTTGGGTCATCGGAAAACCGACCTGCCAATGCATGGCGGCAGCAAGGAACTGGGTACTGGACTGGTGAACAAAATCAAGAAGGATTTGGGACTGAAGTAGGAGGCGACCATGTTGATCTACCCCGTCGAACTGACCCCGGACGACAACGGAACCCTGTTGGTAACGTTCCCGGATGTGCCAGAAGCGATAACTTTCGGCGAAGATGAAACCGAGGCGTTGCTGATGGCCGAGGATGCGCTACTGGTCATGCTCTCCGCTTACATGGACGACCGCCAGCCCATTCCGGCGCCTTCCCCGCTCAACGGTCGTCCCGGCGTGGCGTTGAAAGTGGTGGCCGCCGGCAAGGTGGCGCTCTACAACGCGCTGTTGGCGGCGGGTAAGCGCAAGGCGGATTTGGCGCGAATGCTGAACCTGGCGCCTACCTTGGTTGACCGGCTGCTGTCGTTGCACCACAAAAGCCGCATCGAGCAAATCGAAACCGCTCTGGCCGTCCTCGGCAAGCGGCTGGTGGTGGGCGTGCGCGAAGCGGCCTGAATCTTGTAGGCCATGGGACGCCCTCAACGCTCGACGGTATAAATCAGATCAGCCCCAGTGCCGACGGCGCTGCTATTGGACTCGAACATCAGTCGCTGGCAGAGCCGGTATTTGACGTTAAAGGTGTTCACGGCGTTGAGCAGCCCGACGCCGTAGCCGACGTACAGATCCGGCGTCAGGTACTTGCCGAGCATCAGCGAGGTTCCGTTGCCGCCGTCTCCGGACGATCCCAGTTCCAGGGCGTCCAGGCCGAACGTATCGCCCAGGCTCTTGGTAAGGGCGCCACCGCCGAGCCCCATAGCCCCGGCAGCCTTGAACAGCAACGCAGATTCGCCGCCCGCCCCGCCATTTTGCGGCGCCCGGCCCAGCACCAGATAGGACAGAATACTGGAGTCGGGCATCTTCGGATCCGAGAACAGCGTCATTTTGGGATTGTTCAGCGTGCCCCGGATTTGTGCGCCAGCAGTAATGGGCGTGCCGGTAAAGGCGCTGGCCGATGACTGCCGCACCACCCGCAAGTCCAGGCCGGGGTTGTTGAGCGGGCTGCTGCTGAATAGCAGTTGTCCGCGCTGAATTTGAATTTCCTCGCCAAAAATCCGGTAATTGCCGGCGACGACTTCGATACTGCCGCTGCCGCGCGGGGCCAGTTGTGGGGTTTCCTCAATCAGCAGGTTGCCCCTGAGCTTGCCCTTGAAGGCGGGTGTTACCACCTGTACGTCATTGCCCAGGATCACCCGGACCCTGGCGAAAATGTCGAGTCCCCCAGGTTTGGACGGCGCATTACCGTCGGCGCCGTTGACGATGACCACATCATCGGATGCCTTGACCGCACCCGGCCGTTCGCCGCCGGGCCGTAGCCAGGCCTTAGGAATGGTCACCGTTCCCTCGACCCGGACCTGTTGCCGGGTCGCATCAATTTGGAGATCGGGGCTGATCTGGATTTGCAGGTCGGCGGTTTTCAGCGCCTGGAAATTTTCGCCCTGAACGGTCAGCTTCAGTTCCGGCTTGAGCGGATCAACGGTTCCGCTCAGTTGCAACTGACCGGGAGCGGAGCGGACTGAACCGGAAAGGCGCAACGGCCCCTGCCCGTCGCTGGCGGCGCTGAACTGGAGATTCTCCAGCTTGATCCCGGCTTCGGGAATGCTCAGGCCGGCGTTCTCCAACCGGATGTCGCCGCGCAGCGCCAGCTTGGGAATCGTGCCGGTGACGTTGACATCCGCCCGCAGTTGTCCCGAAACGCCTTGCAACTGCGGCGCAAACGCGGAGACCACCTTCAGGTCAGTGATGGCGGCGTTGAGTTTGCCGTTCAGCCGGGCTACGCCGAACGGGTCCTGGGCTTGCAGACTGGCCTGCAATTGCCCCGTTTGCGCCAGGTCCAGCCGCGCCTGCCCGCTGGCGGTGCGTCCGTCGGTTTGCACTTGCACGTTGCCGCCGTTGAGGGTGAAGCGCACCGGCTGACCGTTGGCTTCCAGGCTCAGGTTGCCCGGAGCGATGTTCAGATTGACCTTGCCCTGGAGCGCGCCGCCGATTTTGCCGCTGGCGCTGGCTTCGCCGCCGATGCGGGTGGCCAGCGTCATTCCTTCGGGTAGAAAGCGTTTGAACCGTTCTGGCGTGAGGTCGCTGAGTTGCACCCGGCCGTTGAATGCACCGGACTGTTCCCACTGGCCTTGCAGGCACACGCGGGTGGGCGCGCTGCTCAAACAGGCGGCGTCGAGGCTGGCGGCCTTGGCCGAGGCGCGCACCAGGGCCGGTTTATCCAGGCTCCAGGTCCCGGCGACGGTGTCCCTGGCGCTGAGTTGGGTAACGCGACCCTGCCAGAGCAGGGAGGGCATTTGCAGACTGCCGGCGAGCGCCAGCAGGAAGCGGCCCGGATCGCCGGTCAGTTCCGCTTTGAGATCGTGCGCGGCGGGCGTGCCGCTGCCGTCGAGGGTGAACGATTTCCAGTTCTGACCGCCCAGCGTCAGCCCTTCGCCGCTGACTTTGAGCTGGGAACGGCTGACGCCGCCAACGTCCACGTTGGCCTCGCCGCGCAGTTTCTGAATTTGCGTGTCGCCCTGTCGCAGGTTTTGCACCGTGAAGCTGGCTGCTGCCGCTGGCCGGTCGCGGGGACCGCTCAGAGCGCCGCTGCTGGCGACGGTTCCGCTCAGGCCGGGAACCAGGGATTTCAGTTGCGGCGCATCCAGTTTCCAGCGCAAATCCCAGCGCTGCGCCAGCGACCCATCCGCTTCCAGCCGGGCGTCGCCGGCGCTCACTTTCAGGGCCTTGATCGTCAAATTCTGATCCTGCACTGCGACATCCGCGTTGCCGCGCACCGCTTGCCCGCTCAGCGTCCCGGCCAGTTCTTCCAGCAGGAGATTGGCGCGTAACACGGCGTTTTCCAGGCCGCCATCGCTTTTGAGTCGTAGATTCAGCTTGCCGGGCACGTCTTTCCAGTGTGCCCCCGGATTGATCCCCGCGCCGCTCAATTCGGTTTGCCAGCGCACGGCGGGTAGCCAGGCGACATCGGCGTTGCCCTGGATCGTGCCTTCCAGCGTTTGACCGTTCAGCTTGACTTCGCGCACGGCCTGGTCGGAACCCTGACCGGCCAGCGTCCAGCGCCCCTTGGGAATATCGGGACCCTGCACGTCGGCGGCGAGTTGAAACCGGTAGTCTTTGGGCGTGCCTTCGGCGGCAAATTCGCCCTGGGCGCTTTCCACCTGCGCCGGGCCGGTGAGCGGCCAGACCAGAGCTTGCCATTGACCGGCAGCATTAAAGCGCAAATCGGCGAATTGCAAATCGCCCTTGGCGTCGAGCGCCAGGGGCCGGTCGGCAGCGGTTAACCGTAATTCGTTCAGCTTCACGGCCTGTTCGTCGCCGGCGGCGGTGAACTTCAGCGTAGCGGGACCGAGTTCGGGCAGAGTGGTGTTGACCTCGCCCTGGCCCTCGAACCGGGCCAGCACGCCCTTGGCATCGAGTTGCGCGGTCAGGGGGTTGCCAGCCAGGTCTGGAACGAAGGGCTTGAGATCGGCCACAGCCAGTTTGGCCTGGGCCGACCAGGCGGGTTGCGGGTCGAGCGGCTGGCGAACTTCGCCGTTCAGGTCCAGCGTGGCTGCGCCGGTGATGTGCTGGGTCAGTTGCAGGCGGTCGCGCAGTTCGCCCGCGATGTTGCCTTCGCCGGTGAAGGTTCCATGGTCCGGAGTTGGAAACTGCCAGACGAGCTGGATCTGGAGCGGATAGTTGCCGGTGGGATTCAGTTGGCCGCTCAACCGCACCTCGCCCTGGAGCGCCCGGACTTCCAGGGTTTCGATATTCAGACCCTCGGCCTCGGTACGGGCTTTGAGGCTGATGGCGTCAATGACAATCGGTTCGGCACCCGCCGGCAGGATGCGAATGTCGCGGCCTTGCAGATCGTTGATGTGGATCGCCAGCGGCAGGCGGATGTCGGGCAGCGCCAGCGGTTCGGCTGGGGGAGGGGATGCGGTGTTCTCGCCGGGCGGCAGGTGCAGTTCCAGCCCCTCCACGTGCAGACGATTGACGGTCAGCGCGGCGTTGAACAGGTTGGCGGGCCGCCAGTCGAGTTCACCCCTGGCGAGCGTGACCTTGAGCGGGCCATCCTCGTAGCGCAAGTGCTCGATCCGCAGGGGTCCCAGCAAGTGACCCTCGACGGAACCGATGCGCAGTTGGCCGGGCAAAACCCGTTCGGCCAGCGCCAGCAGCGCCTTAAGACCGGTTTCAGTGGAGACTGTGGAACCCGTCGTCAGCAGAATCAGCAACAGTATCAGCAGGAATAGCCCAAACAGCCAGAACAGCAGGCGGCGGGCGATGCGGAACAGGTTCACAGTTCAGGCCCGATGCTGAAAGAGAAGCGGAACGCATCGCCAGGCGGGCGATCCAGCCCGGACGCCAGATCAATCCGCACCGGCCCCACCGGCGAGCGCCAGCGCAGGCCCACGCCAGCGCCGGTTTTCAGTTCGGGACTCGCGCCGTCGAAGGCGTCGCCGCTGTCCACGAAGGCGGCGAGACTCCAGCCATCCCAGACCCGGTGTTCGTATTCCAGGCTGCCGACCAGCAGATTCTTGCCGCCGATCACCACGCCCTCCTCGTCGGTCGGGCCGATGCTGTTGTAGGCGTAGCCGCGCACGCTGGCGTCGCCCCCGGTGAAAAAGCGCAGGGAGGTGGGCAACTTTTCAAAACCCTGGCGGATCAGAGTGGTTCCCGCATCGCCGCGCGCAATGAACCGGCTGGTCTCGTTCAAGGCGTAAACGCCTTTGAGGTGTAATACCCCTTGTACGAAGTCAAGGTCCGACAGCAGCGCGGTCGAAGCGCCGCGCAACTCGAAGCCGAACAGCAGGCCGCGCGTCGGATATAACCGGTCGTCGGCGTCAATCCAGGTCCAGTTCAGACCGGGAATCAGCAACAGCGAGGATCGGGTGGGTTCATCGCCGACGCTGAATTCCTCGTACTGATAACTCAGGTTGTAGTTTTTTAACCACTTGCCGTCCTGCTGTTGCCAGCCGCCGCCGATGATGAATTGCTCGTAGTCCTGGTTTTTGTAATTTTGCTGGGTGTAGCCGGCGTTCAAGGTGTAGGTGTCGGTGGTCGGGTCGTCGCCGTGAATGTAGTACTTGCCGCCGCCGGACCTCTTGATCGGCG
>CALMNY010000420.1 GCA_937872125.1 uncultured Candidatus Competibacteraceae bacterium
TTTCCCAGTACTTCTTCGACAGCACCGGCATCTGACCCATGATCAGCGGCAATTCCCGATTCTCGCCGGGCGCGAAGGTGAACTTTACCTGTCGCTCGCCCAGCTTCTCGGCCTTGGCGACATTGGCGTAATAGAGCCGGAAAAACGGACTGCCTTTAGTCTTCAGCGTCTCGAAGGAAAACAGCACGTCATCGGCGGTGATCGGACCGCCATCGTGAAATTTCGCCTGGGGCCGAATCGCAAAGGTCACTGACCCGCGATCCTCAGCGACATCCACACTCTCGGCGATCAGCCCATATTCGCTGAACGGCTCGTCGGCGCTACTCATCAGCAACGTTTCAAACAGTTGGCCGATACCGGCGGCGGCTTCGCCCTTGATATTGAAGGGATTGAAGGTGTCGAAGCCGCCGATGGCGGCAAACCGCGCCTCCCCGCCCTTGGGCGCGTTGGGATTGACATAGTCGAAATGCGGGAAATTCGGCCCATACTTCGGCTGGCCGTGCAGGGCGATGCCATGGACCGGGGCGCCCAGCCCGACGGTTGCGACCAGCATACTGACCAGCCCGGCCAAGCCAGCAGTCAGCCGCCGAAAGAAACGGTTTTTTGCGCGCGCCATGCACTATCCTTTACAGTTCGCCAAGTTAACAACCACCGTCTAAACGATAACAAAACCGCACAGGAGTTCATTATGGGCTTTCTCGCCGGCAAACGCGCCCTGATCGTGGGAGTCGCCAGCAACCGTTCCATCGCTTATGGCATCGCTCAGGCCATGCGCCGGGAAGGCGCCGAACTCGCGTTCACTTATCAGAACGACAAGCTGCAACCCCGGGTCGAGAAGATGGCCGCCGAACTGGGCAGCGCCATCACCCTGCCCTGCGATGTGGAAAGCGACGCCGCCATCGCGGCGGTGTTCGAGGGGCTCCAGCAACACTGGGACGGGCTGGACATCGTGGTTCATTCGGTGGCCTACGCGCCGCGCGAGGCGCTGGAAGGGGATTTCCTGGAAGGCATCAGCCGCGAAAATTTCCGCGTCGCCCATGACATCAGTTCCTACAGTTTCGCGGCGCTGGCCAAGGCGGCCCGGCCGCTGATGCAAGGCCGGCGGGGCGCGCTGATCACCATGACCTATCTGGGCGGCGCGCGGGTGGTGCCCAACTACAACGTCATGGGTCTGGCCAAGGCCAGCCTGGACGCCAACGTCCGCTATCTGGCCCAGGCGCTGGGGCCGGAAGGCATCCGGGTTAACGCCATTTCCGCCGGGCCGATTCGGACCCTGGCGGCGTCCGGCATCAAGAACTTCCGCAAGATGCTGGATACCTTCGAGCACATCGCCCCGCTGCGCAAGTGCGTCACCATCGAAGAAGTGGGCAACACCGCAGCATTTTTGTGCTCCGACCTGGCCTCCGGCATTACCGGCGAAATTGTCTACGTGGATGGCGGTTTCAACACCGTCGCGCTGGGGGCGATGGAATAATACTCATTTCCGGTAATCCCCCACCCCAGCCCTCCCCCACAAGAGGGGAGGGAGTCTTCATTCCTACAGACGGTCGTTGTAATTCACCACCTTGGTCCTGGCCCGCACGCTATCCAGCAGCTTATCGAACTCATCGGCGCCAGCCCGTTGCGCCAGTTGTTGCGCCAAGGTCTTGCGCTCATCCTCGGAAAGTGAGTCCTTCTGGCCAGGCGTGACCCGAATAACTTCCAGCACCACCTGATCGCCGTTCGCCAGCGTCGTGGAACCTACTGCGACCTGACCGGCGTCTGGTTGCGGCAACCGGAACGCAGCCTCCAACACCGCAGGGTCTACCGTCGTAGCGTCGCGCCCTGCCAACCCGACATTTTTGAACTCACCGCCAAACTCCGTAGCCAGGATTTGCGGATGCTCGCCCTTGGCGGCGCGCGCCTTCAGCGTCTCCGCATCCTTGGCGATGGCTTCGCGAGCCTTCTGCTCGCGCAATGCCTTGACGATGTCCTCGCGGGACTCTTCCAGACTGCGCGGTGTGGCGTCCTTGTGCGCCTTGACCCGGATCATCACAATATGGCCCGGCTCCAGTTCCAGCGGTTCGCTGTTGACGCCGCGCTTGAGCACATCTTCGCCAAAGGCGCTCTCCGCGACTTTGGGGTTAGCGGCGATGCCCTCTCCACCCTTGCGCTCAAACCAACTGCTTTCTTGAACCGGCACATTCAGTGCTTTGGCCGCCGGTTCCAGGCTGTCGGGATGTTCATAACCCAGATTAGCGAGCGTCTGGCTGATTTCGTACAAGCGGTTCTCGGCTTTCTGCTGGCGCAGTTCCGCCACCACCGTCTCACGTACTTCCTCGAATGGTTTCACCTGGGCGGGCGTGAGGTTATCCAGTCGGATAATGTGGAAACCGGACGGCATCCGCACCGGTTCGCTGACCTCGCCCACTTTCGCCAAGGCGAACAGGGCATTTTCAAAGGCTGGACTGTCAAACATGCCCTTGTTGATGACGCCCAGTTCAGCGCCCTCCAGTTCGCCAGACGCATCGGTCTTGGCTTCCTGCAACGCCTGGTCGAAACTCTTGCCGCCAGAGCGGATGCTGTCGGCGATTTGCTGCGCCTTGGCGCGCGCCTTTTCCACGGCCTCTTCACTGGCGTTCGGTGGCAGCTTAACCAGAATATGCGAAGCCGAGCGTTCCTCGGGGCGACCGTACTTGGCAATCTGCTCCTCGTAGGCGGCCTTCAGTTCCTCTTCACTGGTCGTAACGCCTTCGGCGATTTGCGCCAGCTTGAGTTCGATAAACTGGATTTGCACCTGTTCGGGATTGACAAAACGTTCTTTGTTTTTCTCAAAGTATTCCTGGATGGCGCTATCCTCCACCGTCACCCGGGCCGCGTACTGGGCCAGCGGCAACACCACGTACTGCACTTCCCGCTGCTGTTTGAGCAGGGCGATCCATTGCTCCAGCTCCGACGGCGTCACCAGGGCCGACGCAATCACCCCAGTGCGCAGTTGCTCGGTCGCCAGCGACTGCCGCATGCTCTCTTCAAACGCCGCGGCGCTATACCCCTGATTGCGCAGCAACCGTTCGTATAACTCCCGGTCGAAGCCGCCGTTCTGCTGAAAAATCGGTAGCGCCAGAACGGCATCGTGCAGTTGCTGGTCGCCGACCCGAAATCCCTGATCGTGCGCGCTCTGGTTCAGCACCCGCTCATCCACCAGTTGCCGCAATACGTCCTGTTTCAGACGCGGCCCCTCCAGCAACGCCGGATCCACGTTGCTGCCCAGCATGGCTTGCAGACGCTGGCGCTGCTGCTGATAGGCGCGCTGAAATTCCTGGAGCGAAATCTTGCTGTCGCCCACCACGGCGGCATCCATCGGCCCGCCGCCCTCAAAGTAATAATTGATGCCCCATACCGCGAACGGAATAGTCAGCAAACCGACGATGGTATAGGCGAACCAGCCTTTGGCGTGATCACGGATTTTCTGTAGCAGCATGGCGACGACCCGGTTTTACAGCAGAGTGCGGGAAGGAAAAACGCGGCGGACGCGCATAAAAAAGGGTGTCTGAACGACACCCCTGAGTATATGGCGGAGCGGACGGGGCTCGAACCCGCGACCCCCGGCGTGACAGGCCGGTATTCTAACCATCTGAACTACCGCTCCGGCATCCAAACCGTGGTGGGTGCTGAGGGGTTTGAACCCCCGACCCTCGCCTTGTAAGGGCGATGCTCTCCCAACTGAGCTAAGCACCCTCTATGAAAGAGGGCTATTTTACAGTGTCCCGGAACGTTTTACCAGCTTTGAACACTGGAGTTTTGCTGGCTTTCAGTTCCATCGGCTGACCGGTCTTGGGATTATGACCGGTCCGGGCCGGACGCTCGCGCATCGAGAAGGTGCCAAATCCGGTGAGCACCACGGAATCTCCTTTCTGGAGGGCGCCCTGAATCGCATCCAGAACCGCAGTCACCGCTTTGCCCGCAGCGGCTTTGGACAGATCGGTGGCCTGGGCGACAGCATCAACAAGTTCGGTTTTATTCATAAGGCTCTTCCTTTGCGGTGTTGTACGTTATTGGGTTTGGGGGTTAGCCCGCGTGGCGAGCGATAACCCGCGCCCCGGAAGAAAGACAGTGCTTTCATCCTTATAGCAGGGCGTTTCAAGCAGTGTCAATTGGCGACCGACTCCATTTCTCAATGGGCGCGCACGCCATCCAGGACGCCGCCGGTCTTGGCGGCGGGTTCCGGCACAGCCACGGCTTCATCCGGTTCCGCCGTGTCCCGGACCTTGGGCGCCGGTTGCGTTTGCAACGCAATCTCCAGCACCTGATCAATCCAGCGCACCGGCCGCACTTCCAGCCGGGCCAGGATATTTTCCGGGACTTCCGCCAAATCCTTGCGATTTTCCTCGGGAATCACCACGGTGGCGACGCTGCCCCGGTGTGCGGCCAGCAACTTTTCCTTGAGGCCGCCGATGGGCAGCACCTCGCCGCGCAAGGTGATCTCGCCGGTCATGGCGACGCTGGCCCGTGCAGGAATTCGGGTCAGGGCTGAGACCAGCGCCGTACACATACCGATGCCGGCGCTGGGACCATCCTTGGGCGTGGCCCCTTCGGGCACATGAATGTGCAGATCGTAGTTCTGATGAAAATCCGGGTCTATGCCCAGCAGCTCGGCGCGGCTGCGCACTACGGTCATCGCCGCCTGGATGGATTCCCGCATCACTTCGCCCAACTGGCCGGTGTGGATCAGTTTGCCCTTGCCCGGCACCAGCGCCGCTTCGATGCGGAGCAACTCGCCGCCAACCTCGGTCCAGGCCAGACCGGTCACCTGGCCGATCTGATCCTCCTCCTCAGCCAGACCGTAGCGGAACCGGCGCACGCCCAGGTATTTCTCCAGCAGGTCAGCGCCAACCACCGTCCTGTGGTCGGTAGGATGCAGGGTAATATCCTTGACCACCTTGCGGCAAATCTTGGCGATCTCGCGCTCGAGATTACGCACCCCGGCTTCGCGGGTATAGAAGTGAATAATGCCGCGGATGGCGTCTTCGGCGATCTCCAGTTCATCCTCTTTGAGGCCATTGTTGGCGATCTGCTTGGGAACCAGATAACGCAGCGCGATGTTCAGTTTCTCATCCTCGGTATAGCCGGGGATACGAATCACTTCCATGCGGTCCAGCAACGGCGGTGGAATGTTGAGCGAGTTGGCGGTCGCTACGAACATCACGTCCGACAGGTCAAAATCCACTTCCAGATAGTGATCATTGAACGTGCTGTTCTGCTCGGGGTCGAGCACTTCCAGCAGGGCCGACGAGGGATCGCCCCGGAAATCCATGGACATCTTGTCAATTTCGTCGAACAGAAACAACGGATTGCGCACGCCGGCCTTAGCCAGGTTCTGGATGATCTTGCCGGGCAGCGAGCCGATATAGGTGCGGCGGTGGCCGCGAATCTCCGCCTCGTCGCGCACCCCGCCCAACGACATCCGCACGAATTTGCGGTTAGTGGCGCGGGCGATAGAGCGTCCCAGCGAGGTCTTGCCCACGCCTGGCGGCCCGACCAGGCACAGGATGGGTCCCTTGAGCTTGCGCGCCCGCTGTTGCACAGCGAGATATTCAAGAATCCGTTCCTTGACCTTTTCCAGCCCATAGTGATCGGCTTCCAGAATCTCTCCGGCGGCGACCAGGTCCTGATGAATTTTGGTGCGCTTGCGCCACGGCACGTTGACCAGCCAGTCAATGTAGTTACGCACTACCGTCGCCTCGGCGGACATGGGCGACATCATCTTCAGCTTGTTCAATTCCGCCTGCGCCTTGGCCTTGGTCTCCTTGGGCATCCCCGCCCGCTCGATGCGCTGGCCCAGTTCCTCGATTTCGTTGGGCGCATCCTCCAGGTCGCCGAGTTCCTTCTGAATCGCCTTGATCTGCTCGTTCAGATAGTACTCGCGCTGGCTCTTCTCCATCTGCTGCTTGACCCGGCCGCGGATGCGTTTCTCGACCTGGAGAATATCAATTTCGCCTTCCACCAGAGCGAGCAGGTGTTCAAGCCGTTCGGGCAGATCCTGGATTTCCAGAACTTTCTGCTTCTCATCGAGCTTGAGCGTCATGTGGGCCGCGATCGTGTCGGCCAGCCGGTTCGGGTCTTCGATACTGGCGACGGAACTGAGCACCTCGCCCGGAATCTTCTTGTTGAGCTTGACGTACTGATCAAAGGTGTTGAGCAGCGAGCGCATCAGCCCCTGCACTTCCTGGGCCTCCCCTTCTTCCGGCAGTATTTCCAGCGCCGATACTTCGGCGATGAAACAGGACCGGGTTTCGGTGAACCGGTGGATGCACACTCGGTGGGTGCCCTCCACCAGCACCTTGACCGTGCCATCCGGCAGCCGCAGCAATTGCAGAATATTGGCCAGCGTGCCGATCGCGTACAAATCGCTGGTGCGCGGGTCGTCCACCTCAGCGCCGCGCTGCGCCACCAGCACGATGCGCTTGTTCTGCTGCATCGCCAGATCGAGCGCATGGATGGATTTCTCTCGCCCCACGAACAGCGGGATGACCATGTGCGGATAGACGACCACGTCGCGCAGCGGCAACACGGGCATCAGCGCGTGGCTGGGCAAACTGTCAAACGGGATTTCGCTACGCTTCATGAGGCAGGCTCTCCGGGCGCACGCCGGCAGTAGGGATGAGCGGTCACTCGTGCGCGGCGGCGCGGCGTTCGGGATTCTCGTAGATGAAATAGGGTTTGGCGCGCCCGTTGACCACGGACTCATCCACCACTACCTTGCGCACATTCTGCAAGCTCGGCAAATCGTACATGGTATCCAGCAGAATGTGCTCCAGGATGGTGCGTAGACCGCGTGCGCCGGTCTTGCGTTCCATCGCTCGGCGCGCGACCGCCCGCAAGGCTTCTTCACGGAATTCCAGTTCGCTACCTTCCATTTCAAACAACTTCCTGAACTGCTTGGCGATGGCGTTTTTGGGTTCGGTCAAAATCCGTACCAGGGCGTGCTCGTCCAGTTCGGTCAGGGTTGCCACGACCGGCAGACGACCGACGAATTCCGGGATCAGGCCGTACTTGATCAAGTCCTCCGGCTCAACCTCCATCAGCACTTCGCCGAGGTTCTTGCCCTGGTCCTTGCTCTTGACCTCGGCTGAAAAGCCGATGCCGCCTTTCTCGGAACGGCTGCGGATCACCTTGTCCAGCCCGGCGAACGCCCCGCCGCAAATGAACAGGATATTGGAGGTATCCACCTGCAAAAATTCCTGCTGCGGATGCTTGCGCCCACCCTGCGGCGGCACCGATGCGAGCGTGCCTTCAATGAGCTTCAGCAATGCTTGCTGCACGCCTTCGCCCGACACGTCGCGGGTGATCGAAGGGTTATCGGACTTGCGGGAAATCTTGTCGATCTCATCAATGTAGACGATGCCCGTCTGCGCCTTCTCGACATCGTACTCACACTTTTGCAGCAGCTTCTGAATGATGTTCTCCACGTCCTCGCCGACGTAGCCGGCCTCGGTGAGCGTGGTGGCGTCGGCGATGGTGAACGGCACGTTCAGCAACCGGGCCAGCGTCTCGGCCAACAGAGTCTTGCCCGAACCGGTGGGGCCGATCAACAGGATGTTGCTCTTGGCGACCTCGATCTCAGGATCCTTGGCGCGGCCGGCGCGTTGCAGCTCCAGGCGCTTGAAATGGTTGTACACCGCAACCGCGAGGACTTTTTTGGCGCGATCCTGGCCGATCACGTATTCGTCGAGCACCTGATTGATATCGTGGGGCTTGGGTAGCTTGCTCGCGGCGGCCGGGGCGTTTTCCTCCATCTCCTCGCGGATGATGTCGTTGCACAGCTCAACGCATTCATCGCAAATAAATACGTTCGGCCCGGCGATCAGCTTGCGCACCTCGTGCTGGCTCTTGCCGCAAAAGGAGCAATACAACAGCTTATCGTCATCCCGGTCACTTCGGTCTCTGCTCATCAGGCCATCCTCGTCATGGCGCGGTCGGTGGAGCCAGCCAAC
The DNA here is from genome assembly GCA_937872125.1 of uncultured Candidatus Competibacteraceae bacterium. Classification (GTDB taxonomy): domain Bacteria; phylum Pseudomonadota; class Gammaproteobacteria; order Competibacterales; family Competibacteraceae; genus Contendibacter. The sequence goes on from CALMNY010000420.1 coordinate 7,974, forward strand.
GCCGGCTTCCAGCGGATATCGCATGATCGGCGCCGCCGGGGTATGCACACCCGGCGACGGCGGGAGATACGAATGGGATCGTTAACTGGCGGGAACGCGCTGGTTCAAGACGGCGTCAATCAGGCCATATTCGACCGCCTCGGCCCCACCCATAAAATTGTCGCGGTCGGTATCAACCGCAATTTTTTCGACCGGTTGGCCGGTATGTTTGGCCAGAATACGGTTGAGCCGGTCCCGAACCAGCAGAATTTCCCGGGCGTGAATGTCGAAATCACTGGCCTGGCCCTGAAAGCCGCCCAGTGGCTGATGGATCATCACCCGCGAATGCGGCAGGCAGAACCGTTTGCCCGCCGCACCACCAGCCAGCAGCAGCGCGCCCATGCTGGCGGCCTGGCCCACGCACATGGTGCTGACATCCGGCTTGATAAATTGCATGGTGTCGTAGATCGCCAGGCCAGCGCTGACCGAACCGCCCGGCGAGTTGATGTAGAGATGGATGTCCTTATCGGGATTCTCGGCCTCCAGGAACAGAAGCTGCGCTACGATCAGATTGGCGGCGTAATCCTCGACCGGCCCCACCAGAAACACCACCCGCTCCTTGAGCAGGCGGGAATAGATATCGTAGGCTCGTTCGCCGCGCGCGGTCTGCTCGACCACGATCGGCACCAGATTGAGCGCCTGGATGGCGGTAGCAGAACCTTTTTCGCTCATTCAACCGACTCCGCCGGAGCTGCTGCGGGTTGCTGACCGGGGGTCATGATCTCGGCGAAGGAGCTGGCTTTCTCGGTGACCTGCGCCCGCTCCAGCACCCAGTCCACGATCTGATCCTCCAGCACCAGAGCGCGCACATTATCCAGCGCGTTCGGCGTTTGCTCGTACCAGCGCACCACCTCGGCAGGCTCCTCATAGGTGGCGGCGATGGCGTCCAGCCGCCCCCGCACCCGCTGCTCGTCGGGCTGGATGCCCTGACTGGCCGCCAGTCTGGAAATCAGCAGGCCCAGCGCCACGCGCCGGCGGGCCTCAGTTTCAAACAACTGCGCCTTTAACTGCTGGATTTTTTCATTATCGCCGCTGGGAGGAAAGCGCAACTGGCTCGCCAAGTGCTCGATTTCGACCCCGATCAGCGCCCGGGGCAGCGGAATAGGGTGGCTATCCAGCAAGCCCTGCATCACCTGATGCTTGATCGCGGCCTGGATGCCGTCGCGCAATTCGCGTTCCATGTTAGCGCGCAGCGACTGCCGTAAAGCGGGAATCCCGCCTTCCTGGACATCAAAACTCGCGGCGAACGCCTCATCCAGTTCGGGCAGATGCGCTTCCTCGACCTCATGCAGCTTGATCTGAAAATGCGCCGTCTTGCCGGCAACCTCCGCCGCCTGGTAGTCGGCCGGGAAGGTCAGGTCAAAATCGCTCTCCGCGCCCGCGCTCAACCCGATCAGTTGCGCCTCGAACTCGGGGAGCATGGTTTTCCGGCCAAGCACCACCTGGGTATTTTCGCCCTTGTTACCCGCAAAATCCTGGCCGTCAATCTTGCCCTCAAAATCGAAACGGACCCGGTCGCCATCGTGGGCTGGACGCTCGACCGCATTCCAGACCGCCCGCTGTTGACGCAGATTATCAATCATCCGGTCTATGTCCTGCTCGGTGATTTCCGCCACCGGCCGTTCGACCTTGATGTTCTCAAATCCGGACAATTCAAACTCAGGCATGACTTCGAAGGTGGCGCTGTATTCCAGCGCCTGACCTTCTTCCAGGTTCTTGGGTTCGATGCTGGGGCCGCCCAAGGGAGTCAGATTTTCCTGTGCCAATGCATCGCGCAGGCTGTTTTGCATCAGTTCGCTGACCGTCTCATAGCGCGCCTGATGGCCGTACATCTGTTTGATGATCTTCAGCGGCACTTTGCCGGGCCGGAAACCGGCGACCTTCGCCTTACGGGACAGGGCGACCAGCCGGTCCTGGATTTCCTTGGCGACTCGTTCGGCGGGCACCTGTACAGTCACCCGGCGTTCCAGATCGTTCAGCGTCTCAACCGAAACCTGCATTGATGTACCTCAAACCTGTCAATCGTTGGTGGTATGTTAGCGGATCGGGTGGGAGCCGCCGCCGGCTTTCCACAAGCCTCGGGGCAAGCCAGTTGTTCCCGGGCGCGCGGTAGAAATGGTGCGAAAGGAGGGACTCGAACCCTCACGGGTTACCCCACTGGAACCTAAATCCAGCGCGTCTACCAGTTCCGCCACTCTCGCAATAAACCCTGCGCCATGACGACGCGAACAAAAAAATCCTGCGGGCCGAAATCGCCGCCGCTCGTTGCGAGTATACAAGACAACGAGCGGCTCCGGGACAGTCATTGAGAGCATCACCTTCGGGGCAACCAGCCGCGGAAGAGGGGAAATGGGGAAAATCAGGGTAGCAAGGATAGTGGGCCGTGCAGGACTCGAACCTGTAACCAAATTGATCAAAATTTTGTGCCAATCCTGCTAAACCCCTGGATTGTAAGCCTTTCTGTTTCAAAGAACTGCGTAATTTATCACGCCTTGGTGGGTTTGGGTAGCAATTTTTTCAATACCGCCCTACGCCCCAGAGCACCGACTCTCTCAACTTTGCCCGGCCCAACATGATTGGCCGCTTCCAGCAAACTATCAATATATGGGGTGAGGTCAGCAATCTGATTAGAACGAGCGTACAATACTACGATACCAAAAGGTAATACTTTAGTGCTCTGTTGGAATTCTAGATTACGGTCAAGCGTGATGAATACCTCGCAAACGTTGG
>CALMNY010000421.1 GCA_937872125.1 uncultured Candidatus Competibacteraceae bacterium
TTCGATCCGCATGTACACCTCGCCGAACTGGCCTGCGCCGCCCGTCTGTTTCTTGTGGCGGTGGTGACCTTCGGCGTTCTGGCTGACAGTTTCCTTGTAGGCGATCTTGGGTGGTTTGGTCTCGACCTGGATGTTGTAGCGTTGCTGCATCTTTTCCAGCGTGATGCGCAGGTGCAGATCGCTCAGGCCGCGCAGCACGGTTTCCTTGGTGTGCGCGTTGTGCTCCAGCGCCAGGCAGGGATCTTCCTCCAGCAACTTATGCACGGTGTCAGACAGCTTCTGCTCGTCGCCCCGGGTGGCGGCGCGGATAGCCAGCCCGAACAACGGCGTGGGGAAGCGCGACGGCCGGAAGCGGATGTCGTTGTCATCGTGTGAATCGTGCAAGACCACGTTGCGGTGAATGTCGTCCACCTTGGCGACCGCACAAATGTCGCCGGGAATGCCAGTCGCCACTTCGGGATGTTCCTTGCCGTAGAGGTGGAACAGGTGGCCGACCTTGAACGGCTTGCGGTTGTCGCCGATGAACAACTGGCTGTCCTTGGTGATCGTGCCCTGATGGATGCGGAAAATGCCGAGCTTGCCGATGAAGGGATCAATCAGCACCTTGAACACATGCGCCACCGCGTGCTGCTTCGGATCGGGGATAGCCTGGAGTTCCTCGACCGCTTCGCCTTCGCCTTTGAGGAACGGTTCGGGATTGCCTTCGAGCGGGTTGGGCAGTAGTTTGACGAATATGTCCAGCAACTCCTTGACCCCTGCGCCAGTGCGGGCCGAGACGAAGCAGATCGGAATCAGGTGGCCTTCGCGCAACGCTTTCCCAAAGGGCGCGCGCAATTGCTCAGGCTGGACATCCTCGCCCTCCAGGTATAGCGCCATCAGCTCCTCATCCATTTCGACCACTTGATCCATCAGGGCGGAGTGGGCGCTGGCCACGCTGGAAAAGTCGCTGTCGCCGGTAGCGCCGAAGAAGCAGTCCACGACCGAGGCGCCGCCGTTGGCGGGCAGGTTGATCGGCAGGCATTCCTTGCCGAAACTTTCCTGAATCTGGTCCAGCAGCGCGGGCAGGTCAATGTTTTCGGCGTCAATCTTGTTGACGATGATCATCCGGCATTGCCGGCGCTCGGTGGCGCGCTCGAACATCCGCTGGGTCATCGCCTCGATGCCGGTCTGGGCGTTGATGACCACCGCCATGGTTTCCACCGCCGGCAGTACCGCAATCGCTTGGCCGATGAAATCGGGAAAGCCTGGAGTGTCGAGCAGGTTGATATGAGCGCCGCTGTAGTCCAGATTGACCAGGGCCGTATCCAGAGAATGCTGGTGCGCCTTTTCCTGCGGGTCGAAATCGCAGACCGTGTTGCCTTTTTCCACGACGCCGGGCGCGGGCAACTTGCCGGCGCGATGCAGAATGGACTCCACCAGGGTGGTTTTTCCAGCCGCGCCATGCCCGACCAGGGCGATATTGCGGATGGATTCGGTGGTATAACTCATCAGGGCCTCCTGTCAGTAGGATGCAGTACGGTATGGTTTTTCGATCAGACGATTCCGATCCAAGACCGGCAAGTTTACAGGAAGGGTCAGGGTTTTTCTCATGCCGGCAGCGGCATTTTTTGCCGGGGGCGGGGGATTTTGGGGCCAACCGGCGATTCAGCCAGCGCCGGCTAGCCGGAGGGTAGGGTAGACATCGAAGCGGGTGTTGGGTGCGATGATCTCGAAACCGGGCGCAGGTCCAGCCAGCGCCGGCGCCCGGCGTGGCCGTTTCACCACGACCCGCCGGCGGGCGCCGCTTAGAGCGGCTGCCAGAAGTTCCGGCGCGTCGTCGTCATCGCCGGCCAGTTGCCGCAGTAACCGCATTTCTTTCCCGACCAGGGCCGTTTTGTGGCGATGTGGATACATGGGATCCAGATAAATAACGTCTGGTCGCTGGTCTTCTGCAAGTTTTCGCAGATAGTCGCGTCCGTCCGCCACCGTCAGAGTTAGCCGCTCTACCGCCAGCAGGCCGACGTCCGGATCGTGAGCAGCGCGCAGCAGGCCATCGCGCAGGAGGGCGGCGATGATCGGCGAGCGTTCCACCAGATGCACCGTGCAGCCGAGGCAAGCCAGAACGAAAGCATCGCGGCCCAGTCCGGCAGTGGTGTCCATCACGGTCGGCATTGCGCCGCCCTTCAGCCCGACCGCTCGGCCTAACGGTTGGTTGCGGCCGCCGCCGAACTGACGGCGGTGCGCCGCCGCGCCGCTGGTGAAGGTGACGTGGACGGGACCCGGCGCCTGGGAACCGGATTTGCGTAATTCCAGCCGTTCGGGTGTCAGAACGAGCAGGTGAGTGAAGCCCTCGGCGGTCTGGCTACAGATGAGGGGAAGCCCCAGTTCGTCGGCCAGGGCGGCGGCGACTGTGGGGTTCGCGGGAGGTTCGCAGGCCACTGCGATCCGGTACGGAACAGGAGGCAAAGCTGTGGGGCTGCTCAGCGACAACGCTTCACCTGGGTGGAGTAACAGTCGGGATCGCGAAAGATCATGCCGCTTTGGGCAGTGTTTCTTGCAGCAAGTTCTGGTTCAGACTCTCCATCTCGGTTTTGAAGCGGGCGACCATGTTGCGCATGATCCTGGCGTCGTTGAGCAGCTTGCACTGCAAGGTTTGGGCGATGTCCATCTGGCGCTGGTAGAAATCTCGCAGGCTGTCGAGATCGGTGATTTCCGCAGCAGCCCGGAGCTGGTTGATGCTGATTTCGAAACAGATTTTCAGCGAGTTCATCTGAAAGAGCAGCACCTGTTCCACATTCTCGATGAGCAGCTTGTTGGCCTTGATCACGGGTTCGGGCAGGGTTTGGGGAGGTGGCAATGCCTGATTGAATAAATAGACGACCATGGCGAACTCCTCATCGAGTGCGGCTGAATTTGCTGCATTGCAGTATAACAAGCTTTATGTTGCGATGCAACATAAGCGGAAATTCAGGATGGACAGCGCATTCGGGTCAAGCGATGGTAAAATTCACCATGCGAAATAAGCGATTTGCCCTATGATTAACGCAACGAAACAGTAAAACGGTTTTCGGTCGACTTTCGATTAACGCAGGAACGCGAATAGTGGAGCGAAACCTGTGGATAACCTGATTATTTCTGGATTAACCGAACCGCGCGGCAGCGATGGTTCGGGGAGCGATGGTTCAATCCCCCACCACGATATCGGTCCGCGGGAGCGTGCGCCGCGCTTGGCGTTGGTGGCGGATTTACAGGGCCAGGACCTGAACGGCATGTTTGTATTATCGCGGCTGGCGGCGTTTCTACGGGATATCGCTATGGGCCAGCGGCGGGATTTGCGCTTGTGTGAGCGGGTCTTGATCATCCCGACCATCGGCAATACCCCGCACACACAGGTGGCTGGCGCCCAACAGGCAGCCTGGTTGCGATGGGCGATGACCGAAGCCGTGGCGACGGTGACGCAGGCGGCTTATTACCGGGTGGCGATTTATCCCAGCGTGGATGTCGAAGAAATGCCACAGGTGTGGCTCTATGCGCCCAACGATGATGAACGGGCCAGCGCCTGCCTGTTCGGGCTGCCGGCGGTCATCGAGCGGCCGCTCGAGCCGGGTGACGCCCCGGCCCTGATTCGTGCCTGGCGACCGCGCGGGGGTGAAAATTTTGCGCTTCATGCCGGGCGGGCCAGCGGTGGTTTGCAGATGGGGCATTGCGAGAGCCTGTTTCGGGCTTTGGTGGCGTTTTTGGATCGAACGGGTATCGTCCGTGGTTTGCGGTTGGCTAATGAAGAGGAATATCTGGGTTATTTTGGGCTGCGGCAGGTGTTCACGGTGCTGGCTGAACAGGCGGGCATTTTCTCATCGTGTCAGGAGGTTGGGCGCTGGGTCCGGGCGGGTGAGGAGTTGGGTCAGGTTTACGATGGATTCACCGGCGGCGAGCGAGCGCGGGTCGTAGCGCCGGTAGCGGGATTGCTGGCGGGCCTGCGCCGGCAGCCATTGTTGCGCGAAGGCGATCTGGTGGCGTCAATTCTGATGCCTGACCGGGTGGCGCGGTGGGAACGGTCGCGGCTGAGGGGAGAACCGCATGAACGACGGGTCAGGGTTCGATCCTGAGAGCGAGCGGCAATATCTGCTGCAGCGGGTTATTGCCGAGACCCGGGAAACCGGCGGGACGACCGGCTGTCCCGTGTTGAGCCGGCGGGTGCTCGAGGCGCTGGCGGCGGTTCCCCGGCATTATTTCGTGCCGGCCGCGCAGCGGGACTGGGCCTATGCGGATATACCGTTGCCGATTGGGCGTGGCCAGACCATTTCTCAGCCGTTCATTGTGGCGCTGATGACCGAATTGCTGGCGGTCGGGCCGGACGCCGTGGTGTTGGAGGTGGGCACCGGGTCGGGTTATCAGACGGCGGTGCTGGCCCGGCTGGTGCGGTGGGTGTATTCGATGGAGCGGATTCCCGAACTGGCTGACGCCGCCGCTCGCCGGTTGCAGGAACTGGGTTACGATAATGTGACGGTCGGCGTCGGCGATGGCGGTCAGGGCTGGGAAGAACACGCACCGTTCGATGGCGTTATCGTCACGGCGGCGGCGGCGGAGATTCCGCCGGCGCTCGTGCAGCACTTGAAGCCGGGCGGGCGGCTGGTTATACCCGTAGGGTTGCCGGGGCGGACCCAGGATTTGCGCCTGCTCTCCAAGGATGAGCGAGGCGTAATGCACAGTCACAGCATGTTGCCGGTGGTGTTCGTGCCGCTGATCCGTGACCTCGCGTGAAGTCAGCCCGTCGGCAATGACATGCCGGTGAGTTTTTTGAACAAGGTCACGGCGTAGGAATCGGTCATGCCAGAGACGAAGTCGGTGATGGCCAGGACGCGACGATAAGGATCCGGGTTGGGGCGGCGGCCGGGGTTGGTGAACTGCTCCGGGATCAGGTGAATGAGCATCCGGCTCTTGGAGGAAGCGTTGGAACCGTGTTCGGCGATGTCGGTGACGGTGGTCATGAACGCTTCCAGTAACCCGCCGAGCACCTCGAAACCAGCGGCTTCCACTTCCACCACGGGGCGGGACACGTAAACCCGGTTTTCGCCGCAGTCCTTGAGGGCGCGCATTGCGTCGGCGGCGGGAATGATGTCCAGCAATTCCTCGGTGAAGGCACCGGCCAGAATCGCATCCTCGTGCGCCATGAAACATTGATGAACCTGTTCGATGATGACGCCGATGGCCTTGGCGCGCAGATACTCGATTTTTTCCCTGGATCGGGTGATCCGGTCCATCTTGCGCTGGGCGCGTTCCGGTTCGCCGGTGAGAGGCAGCAGCAGGTTACGGACTTCTTCGTAGCCCAACTGCTGAAGCCGAAAAGCGTCTTCCACGTCAATGATCCGGTAGCAGATGTCGTCGGCAGCCTCAACCAGATACGCCAGCGGATGGCGGCTCCAGGCGTCTGGCGCGACGGGTTCCAGGCCCAGTTGCCCGGCGATTTCGGCGAACAATTCCCGGTCGTCCTGGTAAAAGCCGAATTTTTTGAAGGCGATGCCGGGCGGTGGTTCGACCGGCAGCGACGAAGCGCGCGGATATTTGGTGAAGATGCCCAGCGTGGCGCAGGTGAGCTGCATCCCGCCGACGTTGTCCGGACTTTGCAAGCGGGTAATGATCCGAAAGCCTTGGGCGTTGCCTTCAAACCGCAGGAAGTCCTGCCGCTGCGTTTCGGTCAGTGCTGCCAGAATGGTCTGCCCGGTGGCGGACGCGGTGAACCAGAGGCGGATGGCGTCCTCGCCAGCGTGGCCGAACGGTGGGTTGCCGATGTCGTGGGCCAGACAGGCGGCGGCGACCACCGCGCCAAAATCCTGGGGATAGACGCCCTTCAGGCCATGGCGTTTGATGACGCTGTCGCCGACCATCGTGCCGAGTGATCGCCCGACGCTGGAAACTTCCAGACTGTGGGTCAGACGGGTGCGAACGTAGTCGCTCTGGGACAGCGGAAAGACCTGGGTTTTATCCTGTAGCCGTCGGAACGCTGAGGAAAACACGATGCGGTCGAAATCGCGCTGGAAATCGGTGCGCGCTTCGCTGTCAGGGTGTTGACGGGACAGGCCCGGTCGGGCGCGGGAAAGCAGGCGGTTCCAGTTCATGGAGATGGGGTCCACGGAAGACACGGAAAGCACGGAAAAGAAAGAAATATTGAAGCATGTTGCTGGAAGGGGCGTGAGTCGTCAATTCCAGTTCATGCGACAGCAAGGGTCCACGGAAGGCACGGAAGGCACGGAAAGGAAAGAAGTGTTGAAGCATGTTGATGGATGGGGCGCAGATCGTCAATTCCGGGTCTGGTGAAATTATGGGTCCTATCTTTTTCCATATTTTTCCGTGCTTTCCGTGTCTTCCGTGGACAGAGCCGTTAGTCCGCTCCGCCATCGGCGGTGAGCGCCTCAATCGCTTCCTGAATCTCCAGCCATTCCGTTTCCAGCGCCTCCAGTTCCCGGTCCACTTCACCTTTGCGCAGCAACCATTCCTTGAGACGGGCCTTGTTGGCGTCGTCGTAACTGGCCGGATCAGCGAGGGTGGTTTCCAGAGTGCGCTGTTCGACGTGCAACTTTTCCATGCGCTGTTCCAGGGCGCGCGCCCGTTGTTCCAGGGGTTTGCGCTTGATGGCGAGTTGTTGGCGGCGTTCCGCATCCTGGCGTTTCTGTTCGCGGCGGTCGGTGGCGCTGTTGCCGTTGCCAGCGATGCGCGGCGCAGCGTCCCGGTTGATGGCGCGCTGGCGTTCGTTCAGCCAGTCGCGGTAGTCGTCCAGATCGCCGTCGAACGGCTGCGCCCGCCCATCCGCGACCAGCAGAAACTCATCGGTGACCGTGCGCAACAGATGCCGGTCGTGGGATACCACGATCAGCGCGCCGTGATAATCCTGCAAGGCCAGCGTTAGCGCGTGGCGCATGTCGAGATCGAGGTGGTTGGTCGGCTCGTCCAGCAGCAGCAGGTTGGGGCGTTGCCAGACCAGCAACGCCAGCGCCAGCCGCGCTTTCTCGCCGCCGGAGAACGGTTCGACCGGGTCCAGCGCCCGGTCGCCGGCAAAGCCAAAGCCGCCGATAAAGTCGCGCAGTTGCTGATCGCTGGCCCGTTCGTCCGGTCCTTGCAGGTGGCGCAGCGCGCTCCAGTCGGGCCGCAACTGTTCCAACTGATGCTGGGCGAAATAGCCGATGGCCAGCCCCTGGCCGGTCTCGATCCGCCCGGCCAGCGGCGGCAGCACGCCGGCCAGCAGCTTGATCAGGGTGGATTTGCCGGCGCCATTGGGACCGAGCAGGCCCAGCCGGGCGCCCGGATTGATGACCAGATTGACGTGGTCCAGCACCCGCCGCCCGTTGTAGCCGGCGGCGACTTTCTCGGCCGCCAGCAGTGGATTGGGCAACCGTTCCGGTTCGGCGAAACGGAATTCAAAGGGTGAATCCACGTGCGCGGCGGCGATGCGCTCCATCCGCTCCAGCGCCTTGATCCGGCTTTGCGCCTGGCGGGCCTTGGTCGCCTTGGCGCGGAAGCGGGTGATGAAGCTTTCCAGATGGGCGATTTCCCGCTGCTGCTTTTCGTAGGCGGCTTGTTGCAGGGCCAGCCGGGCGGCGCGCTGGTCCTCGAAAGCGGCGTAGTTGCCGGGGTACAGCGTGATCCGCCGCTGATCGAGGTGGGCGATGTGGCTGGCGACGTTGTCCAGCACGTCGCGGTCGTGGGAGATCAGCAACAGCGTGCCCGGAAAGGTGCGCAGCCATTGCTCCAGCCACAGCACGGCGTCGAGATCGAGGTGGTTGGTCGGTTCGTCCAGCAGCAGCAGGTCGGAGCGGCACATCAGCGCCCGGGCCAGATTCAGCCGCACCCGCCAGCCGCCGGAGAATTCCGCCACCGGCCGCTCCAACTGCTCGGCGGCGAAGCCCAGCCCGGCCATCAGCTTGCCGGCGCGGGCGCGGGCGCTGTAGCCGCCGATGGCGTCGAAATGGGCGTGCAGTTCGGCTTGGCGCGCGCCGTCGTGGGCGGCTTCGGCGGCGTGCAAGTCGCGCTCGATCTGGCGCAATTCGGCGTCGCCGTCCAGCACGAACTCCAGCGCGGGCGTCGGCAACGCCGGGGTTTCCTGGGCGACATGGGCGATGACCCAGCGCGGCGGCAGGTCGAGATCGCCGGCGTCGGGGTGCAGTTCGTCCAACAGCAGCGCGAACAGGCTGGATTTGCCGCTGCCGTTGGCGCCGACCACTCCGACCTTCCAGCCGGGATGGATCGTCAGCGAGGTGTTTTCAAACAGCGGCTTGCCGCCGCGCTGTAGAAATATTTGGCGGAGGGTAATCAAACGGGGGATTCCTTATGAACCGCCATGGCAAGTATCGGGAGTGGTCCCTTGGGTGTGGACTGATCCGGCGGTCGGTTTTTTGCCACGCGGCGCAACTGAATGGATTGCCGCAGGTCCGCCTTGGGCAACGCAAACAAGCGGGTATTCTGCTCCCAGTGGGCGGGTTGCGTCATGCCCACCAACACCGAGGCCACGCCGGGAATGGACGGCTGAGTAAGCCTTGAGCAGTCCTACCTGAATGGAGGGGTAATCCCAGCGGTTCCACGGCATGGCCAGCAGCAGGACACGGGGTTCGCCGCGCCCGGATTTCATCACCCGCCGTCCTCCAATGCCTGCCGCCCAACGCTCGCGCCAGGCGTTCCTTGCACCGATTTACGCCATGCCAGCATGTAGCCGAACGCCGAGAGCCTTGGTGACTTTCAAGATGGTTGCGAAGCTGGGATTGCCGTTCTCGCTAAGCGCCTTGTACAGGCTTTCACGACTGAGACCTGCTTCCTTGGCAACCTGCGCCATGCCTTTGGCGCGTGCGATATCGCCGAGCGCACGGGCAATACCGGCGACGTCGTCAGGCGCTTCGGTGAGCCAGGCATCGAGATAGGCGGCCCTCTCTTCGGGAGTGCGCAGTTGGTCCGCTATATCGTAGGCAACCGTTTTGGTTACCGTGACGGCATTCTTGCTGGATTTGGGCATGACCGTTACTCCTGAAGGTTGCGAGCAAGCTCTTGCGCACGCGAGATGTCTGCTTGCTGGGACGATTTGTCGCCTCCAGCGAGAAGGATGATGAGGTCATCGCCTCGCTGCGTGTGTAATACACGCAATAGCCGGGGCCGACATCCATCTTGAGTTCAGAGATGCCGTGAGCGAGATTGCGCTGCTGGCCTGGATTGCCGTGAACAAGACGATCTACACGCACTTGGATGCGAGCCCTGGCCGCCCGATCTTTGAAATCGTTGATCCAGTCCCGGTACACCTCTGTCATTCTTATGCGCATAACGCAACGTATCCTATGGGATACTGCTTGTCAAGGCTGCGTTTGGAGGGGGCTAACTGGGTGTCGGCGTGATCCGGGGAACCATCGCCCTTCACCGCTCGACGCCCAGCGCCCGCGCCAGGCGCTCGGGCAAGCCCGCCGGGTCGGCCAGGTAATCCAGTGGGCCGAACCGCGTCTCCTCCAAGGCCCAGCCGCAGCGGCACCCAGCGCACGAAACCCAGGGGTTCGAGCAGTTCGACAAAGTGGGCTTCCACCGCGCGACGGTGCCGGGTAGCCAACTCCAGCAGGCCGGGATCGTGAATGCGCGGTACGGCGCCGACGTAGACCCGGACCCCGTACTCGGCGAGGGCATCGCGCGCCCGCTCGAAGCGGGTGCATCCATCCACCGCCACCGGACCCGGCGCGGCGTACTCGAAACCGGCCACCGCTCCAGCGGGCTGGAACCGGTCGCGATCCCGCGTGATGTGGTACAGGTAGAGCGGCTGTTCCAGACATTCGGCGCGGTCGGCGGGAACCAGCAGGTAGACGAACGGACGGGAGGCGGTCAGGTGATCGACCCCGTGGATCCAGCCTTGCTGGTCGTCGAGGCCGAGACCGAAGCAGGCGGCGAAGCCCGGCGAAGGTGACGCGAACACCGGCCCGCGCGGCGAGGGCGTCAGCGTGGTCATGCCGCCCACCGCCGTGCCGTGGTAAAGCGCGGCGTTGCTCTCGGCGAGGGGGATAGTCCGATGCGCCATCCACTCCAGCGAATCCCCGGCCGGACGCCGGAAATGCACCGCCAGCCAGGCCGCTGCGACGGCGTCCACCAGGGTTTCATCCGCGCCGAAGCATTCGACGAATTCCGCCAGCTTGGGCAAGGGCGTGAAGCCGGGGGAAAACGCGCCGTCGATACGCTGTGGGACCCACTGGGCGCTCGCGGAAGTCAGGAAATCCCGATAGCGCAGCATCTCGACCCGGTCGGCCAGTTCCGGATTACCGTGGTCGAACCGCGCCCGGTAGTCCTCCATCGCCTGCCAGTCCGGCGCCACCCACACCACGCGCGCCAAAATGCCGTCACGCAGGGCAATGAGCAGGTAGTTGCCGTCGGTCACGCAGTCGCCGCGCCGACCGAGCAGCAGGTTGCCGAGTCCCGGATCGGCCTCGTCGAACAGGTCGGGGTGCGCGTCGAAGTGGATGCAGAACCACCCCCGCAGGTCGGCCTGGTCCCACAGGCGCAGGCATTCCCGGTGGTCCACCACCGGCGTGTGCGGCGCTGATCGGTGGGCGTCCAGCAAGACTTCCGGCCGCAGCCAGTAATCCTTGTTCCGATCCTCCAGGACGGTGCGCTCGCTGTCGAGGAAGAGGTCGAAATCCACGTCCCACAGGACGGCTGGTGGACTCATATCCTGATTACTGGGCGGAGAGTAGCTGCTCACAGGCCCACCTCGCTATGCGAGCCGAGGCGGCCAAGCTGTAGCACC
>CALMNY010000422.1 GCA_937872125.1 uncultured Candidatus Competibacteraceae bacterium
ACACCTCCGGTGGTTTATCGGATGGCCCTATAGTACGTTAATCGGTACGTAATGAAGAATAAAACTGATCTCCTCCTTGATACTCATATTTGGGTTTGGTGGATTGAACAAAATCCCCACCTTCCAATACGGCTGAAAGAAATCATAGAAGATACTAATCCAATAGATACTATTTCATCAGTTTCGATTTATGAGTTACTCCGTGCTATTGCCAGGGGCCGGTTACATCTCAGCACAAGTTCTGATAGATGGCTTCAAAAAGCGACTGATGGAGTAACTCCGCGAAGATCGCCGGGAAGCGAACGATGATCCGACCTGACGCCTGACGCCTGACGCCTGACGCCTGCCATGGCGATTCTCGCGCTGATTCCGGCCCTGTTCGCGGTTTACTTCGCGCTCGTTCGCTCGCCGCAGTTCGCCTTTCTCAACGTCTACCTGCCTTCGCTGCTGCTGTTCCCGGACTACTACCGCTGGGTCGCGCCCGGCCTGCCCGATCCCACCGCCAATCAGGCGGCAGCGGTCGCAGTGTTCATCGTCTTTCTGATGCGCGGGTCGCCCGGCTACCGGTTTACCCCTTTCGATCTGGTGGTGTACGGCCTGGCCGGCGTGATCGCCTATTCCGAATTTCGGGCTTCGGGCTACAACGACGCCCAGAATCTGATGTTCGCCATGCTGACCTCGGTGGTCATCCCCTACGTCCTGGCCAAGAGCCTGGTCGAGCCGCTGGGCGGGCGGGTGGCGTTCGCCAAGAAGATCGTGGTCTGTCTGTTCATCGTCGCCATCATCTGCCTGTACGAATCGCGCTTCGGGGTCAACCCCTGGCAGAAAGTCTTTGGCCCGTTCTTCCCCGGGCAGGGTCTGGGCTGGATCATCACCTTCCGCTGGGGTCTGGCGCGCACCGCCGGTCCCTACGGCCATGCGATTCTGGCCGGCATCATGATGATCGCGGGCTACCGGATTCAGCGCTGGCTGGAATGGAGCGGGGCCTGGACTCAGCCGCGCCACCCCTGGTTCAAGTGGCTGCCCTGGCCCAAGCTCACCGAGGCGCAAATGTATTCCCTGGGGATGCTGGGCGGCGCGCTCATCACCCTGGTCAAGGGGCCGTGGCTGGCCGGCATCATTGCGGCGGTGCTGGTGTCCATCGGGCGGATGCGCAACCGCTGGATCGGCGTCGGCATCCTGCTGGTCTTCCTGTTCGGCATCTGTATGCCCGCCTTCGTCGGGTTCCTGCAATGGGCTGGAGTCGGACGCGAGAACGCCAAAACCGAAAATCAGGAAACCGCCGCCTATCGCCTGGAACTGGTTACCAATTACATGGATATCGCCAAGGAACAGGCCACCTGGGGCTGGGGGCTGATCAAATGGCCCAAGGTGCCGGGCCAGCCTTCCATTGATAACTACTACCTGCTGCTGTTCCTGATGCACGGCCAGATCGCCCTGGCCCTGTTTATGACGATTCTACTGGGGATGATCGTGCGCCTGATCCGCCACGCCATGAGCCAGCCTAATCCCGAACCGCTGGGCAGTTCGCTGGCCTTCACCCTGGCCGGCATCTACGTCGTTTACCTGATTTCCGTGGCCACGGTCTACATGGGCAACCAAACCGTGGCGCTGCTGTTCCTGGTCACCGGCTGGGCGGAGGGCTATCTGCACGCCGGTCAGGAGCAGACGATGGGATCGGCGCCCGCGCCGGCGGCTCCAGAGCCGCTGTACCGCTTCCGGCGGATTCTGAGCTGAGGCCCAGCATTTCCAGCAACACCGGCCGGACCTGCTCCCGCCACAACGCATAGCCGGCGGCGTTCAGGTGCAAACCATCCCGGTACAGTTCGGGCCGGGGACGCCCCTGAGCGTCGAGCAGCGGGCTGGCGACATCAACGAAACGCAGCCCCGGCGTCGCTTCGCAATAGGCGCGCAGTTGCCGGTTGGCTTCCTGCTGCCGTTCCAGCCGGGCGGCGAAGTAGGGCGAAGGTTTGACAGCCAGGAGCAGGATGGGCAAGGTCGGATTGCTCTGACGCAGGCGTTCGACCAGTTGCCGGAACCGGTCCACCACCAGCCCCGGCCAGGCCCACCAGGAACCGAGATCATTTTCGCCCGCATAGATCACGACGACCCGTGGCCGGTAGGGAAGAATCACCCGGTCGGCATAATGCAGCACATCGCGCAGGTGCGCGCCACCAAAGCCCCGATTTAGCACCGGGATCGGCGCCATGTCGGCGGCCAGGGTATCCCAGAACCGGATGCTGGAACTGCCGACGAACACCACCTGGCCCGGAGCTGGCGGCTGGCGGCGATCCTGCTGCTCAAAAGCCTGAATCGCCGGTTCCCAAAGCGTTGCTGACGGTTGCAGCCGCAGAAAACCGGCGACGGCGCCCGCCAGCAGGACCAGCAGCGCCAGCGTTATCCCCCAGCCGCGCCAAACCCGCCGTGATTTATTGCCCATAGCCCCAAGCCTTATGCTTTTTACCTTCTGCGGGTAAGGTTGATATGATGGAAATCAACCCGTCCCTTTCCTTCGCCCAGCCAGAAACCAACCGTTTATGTCCAGACCTGTATTAGCGCCGCGCTTCACCGCGATTGACGAGACCCGCGCCCTCGCTATTTTCTCAATGATCATCATGCACTTCGGTCCCGGCGCCTTTCAACGTCTGCCAGCATTGCAACCGTTGGCGGAACCGATTCTGTTCCTGGGCCGGTTCGCTACTACTACCTTCGTCATCGTGTTTGGCGTCACGATTGGCTTTGTGTATTTCGACCGCTTCCGGGGACCGGATCGCCACCTGGTGCTGGAAGCGACCCATGCCCGCGCCCGTCTGCTGGTGCTGTGCGCGCTGCTGATCTGCGTGCCGGACTATATCAATTTGTGGCTGGCCAGCGATTTCAACCTCAGCCACTGGTTGTTCAAGACCTACAGCATCTTCAACTACTATGCGCTGGCTCTGCTGTCCGTGCCGCTGTGGCTGCGGGCGCTGGCGCCGACGCCAGTCCGTAACGCGCTGATGCTGGGCGTCGCTCACTGGGCATTGGCCTGGCTGTGGTTGATGGCATGGCCGCTCGATCCGGCGCTGGGCTTCCAGGAATACCTCCGTCTGAACCTGCTGTCGGGACCTTACGCCTACCTGCAACTGTCCGGCAGCGCCATCATGGCCATTCCCGTAGGCATCGCGCTGCGTCACGCGGTGCGCGCCCGCCAAGAAGTGAATTTCGTGCACCGCCTGTTGCCGCTCGCGCTGTTGCTGAGT
Organism: uncultured Candidatus Competibacteraceae bacterium; assembly: GCA_937872125.1. GTDB lineage: Bacteria > Pseudomonadota > Gammaproteobacteria > Competibacterales > Competibacteraceae > Contendibacter. The sequence continues at coordinate 3,240 of CALMNY010000422.1, forward strand.
CTCGCGGGCTGGCTGCTCGGGGTGGCGACGGGCGAATTCAGCCTGCACAACATCGTCCTCGGCGCGATCAAGGCCCCGCCACGGGTCTGGTACTGGCTGTTTTTCGGCGGCGCGGCGTTGCTGCTGCTGATCGGTTTCATCCTGCTGGGCCTGAAGCTGGGGGCGCGCGAGAAAAAACTGACCTATCCCATCGCCCTGTTTGGCCAGGCCTCGCTACCGATCTATACAGCCCATACTTTTGTATTGCCGCTTCTGAACTGGCTGGATCGTTTGGTTGTGGTCGAAGGCGTCGCCCGCATCATCCTGCCGTTTTCGGTGTTCGCCATTTATTGCGCGGTCGTCATGGATTACTACCATCGCAAGACGTTGCGTTCGCAGGCTAAGGCGTCAGCGGCGGCGTCAGGATGATTCTGCCCGTTCAGGCAGGAGAAACAGGGTACGCAGGGCGTACCCGGCGAACTCAGCGACAGCCCAGCCACCAACAGGGCTGGTTGGCGATAAAGCGCAGGAGCGCGGCGTGTTTGGGCGCGGCGCTCTGGGTCTGAAATTCCTTGGCGCCCCAACTGCCATACCGGGTATAGCGGCTCGCGCTGTTGAAGTGCATGAACAACTGGCCGCCAGCCTGCCGCCAGCCGTTGAGATAGTCGTCGTACAACCCGCCCATCGCGGCGGCGCGGTTGGCGGCCGTGAACAGTTTTTCGAGCCGTTCATCGTTTTGGGCGGAACCGACGCCGACCAGGTGCTGACCGCCTTCGTAGGCAAACAGGCCCAGCCTGTAGCGGTCGGCCAGCGCCCGATGCGCAGCGATTTGCCGGTACACCGCCGGCAGCGCGAGCGCTTTGGGATCGTTCAGCAGATCGCCGGTAACGAGTTCCTGGAACAGCAGGGCCAGACCGCCATCGGGTTGCGCGGTCCAGGCTGCGACGGCGCTCGCCAGTCTGGAATAGCCCAGGTGACCGCCGAAATAGGGCGCAATCGCCAGGGCGTCCATCGGCTCGGCGCACGGATGCCCGCCATTTTCCGCCGCCCACAACGGACATTTGAGGGCCTGTTCCGTGACCCAGGAATTGGCGCTCATGCCGCCCATGACGCAGACCACCCGGCCACTGTCGGAACCCCATTCCCGTTTCCACAGGCTGCAAAGTTCGGCGGAACGCTTGCCGTAGCCGTTGATCCGGCGGGTAAAGGGGGAAGGCCCGCCGGGCTGATCGGGCCAGCGCTGCACCGCCTGTTGTTGAACCCAGGCGCCGGCGCTGAACTGGTCGTTCCAGACTTCATTGGCATATTCGACGTAAATCCGCAGGTGTAAAGGCAACCGTTCCCTGGCCAGCCGGGCGAACTGGACCACGTAATCGTCGCTGGCCCGCGCCGGGATATTGATCCAGGGATCGGCGTCCAGCGTCGTCGCCAGTTCCAGCGCCAGTTCCACCGGAGCGCCATTGCGACCGCTCCACCGGGCGTGTTCCAGCCGGGGCCGTTCCGCCCATTCGACCAGTTCGCTGGTGTTGGTGCGGAGAAAATCCATGAAGCGAATGGCGCGATAGTGGCGCAGGTCGCTGAGGAAGAGCGGATGGAAGCGTCTGACTTCCTCCAGATCGGTGAACGGCATATAGGCTCTGCCCTGGGCCTGGCAGGCGGCGGCATCCTCGGCGTAAGCGAAGGGGTCGCCCACGCAAACGCCCCCTGGCCGGATGACCCGGATTCGGCGCAGATAGTTGCCGGTACGGTGGGGGTCGGTGGCGGTGATGCGCAGCAAAATGCCGGCGTTGGTGGCCTTGACGGTCAACACGTCGCGGCCCGGCTGGGAAAGCGCAGCGTTTTTGACGGCGTCGAATCCATACTCAATCGTGCCTTCGCCGTCGTAAAGCACCGTATAGAGACCGGATGGGTAGGCGCCACCATTGCCTTTGAGCAGCAGGGTAGCGACGGTGCGGTAGTTGACGCTGACATCATCAGCCGCCGGCAACGACCGAATCCAGCCCTCCGGGTCGAGGTCCAGGCGACTCTGCTCGCGGGTGTCCCATTCGGTGGCGGGCGCTTGCGGCGCACAGGTGGCCGACTTATAGCGGGAGCATTGCGTCAACCAGTCGCTGGACCGCTTCATCTCGTCCAGGAGCGGCCATTCCGTGCTCCAATAGGTGAGGGCGTCAATGTTGATCCCCAGCGGCGAGCGGGCATTGGCGGTATCGCTGGCGCTGGCCGGAGACTGGCCGTGAGCGGCCGCCAGACTGTACCCCAACAAGGTCCAAAGGGCGATGACGAGGGTGAGAAGGGGGCTGGATCGCTTGAATTGGGTCATGGTGAACGTCCGGAATCGGCTGGGTGAGGGGAATCGCCGAAGAAGTGCTGGATGCGGATGCGGTCCAGCTCGACTTGCAACACTGGGTCGAACGAACCAGTGCGCCGGGCCAGTACGTCGGCCCAGGGCAGGCGCGCGGTTTCTTCCTGCAGCCGCTCCACCAACCGGTCAATGTTCCCTACCACCCGCGCCGGGGCGCCGGCGACGATGGTTCCCGGCGGCACGTCGCGGTTGACCACCGAACCGGCGGCGACGATGGCGTTGGAGCCGATGGTGACGCCGGGCAGCAGAATCGCGCCGTGGCCGACGAAGACGTTATCGCGGATGTCAATTTTGCCGACCCGGTCCAGCTTCAGCCCGTAGGCGCGGTTGAGCATGTTCACCGAGCCGTCGTGGCCGAACAGGGTGCAGCCGGTCAGTCGGACGTTGTTGCCCAGCCGGGTGTAGGCCGGGTCGGTGATGATGACGTTGGTCTGAATCGAACAGTGCTCGCCGATGGCGTGCAGTACCCCCCGCTGCTTGAGCCAGGCCGCCCATTCATCCCCGCTGGGGTTGCAGAACCGCTTGTACCACCCGATCGCCTGGCCCCGCTCGAACGCCAGATAGCGCAGGATGCGCCGCAGTAACCCTTTCATGCCGGTTTCCTCCCGGTCGCCTTGCCGATGAACCCGCCCAGCGTGTGCGCCAACTGGCGGCGCAAGTATTCCCGCTCGCCCCAGTCACACAGCCCCCGATAGAGAAAGGCCGCTGTCACCACGGTGTACAACAAACCGCAGACGGTCAGCAGCCCCAATAACGACCAGCGGTCGGTTCCGGCAGCGGTGAACCAGGGTTCGGTCAGCCAGGCCAGCGCCAGCCCGAAACCGTAGGGAGCCAGACCGGGCACGATCACCCGCCAGACATAGGTTCCGGTGGCGACTTTCAGGAAGCGGTTGGAATACGCCATATAGGCCCAGCCGCTCAGGGTCATCCCGGCGGCGACGCCGTAGGTAATGGCGGGGATGGTGGTTCCCAACGCCAGGAACGCGCCGCCCACCAGCACTGCGACCAGCGCCGCCTGGGTCAGCGGATAGAACAGCGTTCGCCCCGGATGATTGGCCCCGTAGTGCAATGCGGTGCAGGGGCCGGTGGTGACGTGGGTGTGAAACGGCAGGGTGAACCAGGCCATGATGAAGGCGGTGATGCGGAATTCTTCATTGGGACCGAGCCAGGCGGTCATGATCGGCGCGGCGAAGCCGGCCAGAAAGCCCATGATCAGGCCGGTCAACAGGCTGATGTAACGCGCGCCCTTCAGATACAGCTTGCCCAGTTCCTCGAACTGGCCGAGGCTGTGCAGGTGCGTCACTGCCGGCAGGAACACGGTGTTCAGCGCCGAGGTGATCTGGCTGGACATGACCGGCAGCTTTTCGCCCAGATCGAACAGGCCGGTGGCGCGCACCCCGATGAACGCGCCGGCGATCACCTTTTCGATGGAATAGAGAATCATGCTCAGCATGCCGGAAATCTGCACCACGCCGCCGAAGCGGTAAAACAGGGTCAGCAGTTTGCGATCAAAATGGCGCGGGCCGAGGGTCAGGCCGGGCAGCACCTGGAAGCAGGCGCGGGCGCTCAGCCAGGTGGCGAGCAGGTAGCGGATGACGAAGGCCCACAGCAGCGCGTACACCCCCAGCCCGGCCAGCAGCAGAGCGATGATCAGCGCGGTCTCCAGCAGGAAACTCACCACCCAGATGCCGGTCTGCCGCACCATCAGTTGCAGGCCCCCCAGCACGTGGCTGAACGCGCCGAAGCTCAGGTCGAGCATCATGGCGGCGGCGGTGGCGAAAATCAGGATGGCGGCGGTTTCGCGCAACTGCGGGGCGACGTTGAAGGCGTCCAGCAGCACCGGCATCCCCAGACCCAGCAGCGCCAGCAGGCCCATACACAGCGGAACGGTGACGGCGAGGCCGGTAGTCAGCAGGCGATTGATCGCTTCGGTGTCGTGGCGAGCATGGTATTCGGCGGTATAGCGGATGTAGACGTTGGCGATGCCGAAGGTGCTCATGCCCAGGTAGCTGATGACGATGAAGCAGATGGCCCAGATGCCGTACTCCTCCAGGCTGACGTAGCTGAGGATGATCGGCGGCAGTCCGACCCGGCTGAGCATGTACAGCAGCTTGGCGGCCAGTTGCACGACGGCGTTCTGGGACAGGCGGTTCTTGAATTGTTGTTTGGCGTCGCTGGCGGTGGTCATGGAGTTGGGGGCAATGGTGTGGCGTTTGGTGGATGACGGGGCAATATTCTATCGCTATTCCTGCCTGAGATTGGCCAGCAGCCGGTACAGTGTCCGCTCGCCGATCCCCAGCACCCGCGCCACTGCCGCCCGTCGCCCCTGATGGCGGGTCAGCAGCAGTTGCGCATAGTATTGCTCGATTTCGGCCAGAGTCGGTTCGTGGTCGAAGGTCAGCGTCACCCCGGTGGCAGGAGTTGCCGGCGGGGTGACAGCGATCTGCGGCAGGGTGAGATGCTCCGGGCCGATTTTCAGCTTGTTGCCCGACAGGATGATGGCCCGCTCGATGACGTTGCGCAGCTCCCGCACGTTGCCGGGCCAGTCGTAGTCCAGCAACTGCTGCAAGGCCGGTTCGCTCATCCGCTTGACGATCCGTTTGGAAAAGCCCGAATGGGTCAGGAACTGCCGGGCGAGTGGCGGAATATCCTCCCGGCGCTCGCGCAGCGGCGGCACGGCGACCACGAAGGCGTTCAGGCGGTACAACAGATCCTGGCGAAATTCCCCTCGCTGCGCCATGGCATCGAGATCGCGATTGGTGGCGGCGACGATCCGCACTTCCGCTTCAAGATCCACCGTACCGCCCAGGCGGCGAAATCGCCTGGTTTCCAACACCCGCAGCAATTTGGCCTGGATCGTCGGTGGAATCTCGCCGATCTCGTCCAGGAACAACGTACCGCCCCGGGCCTGTTCGATCAGCCCCGGCTTTCGTTGCACGGCGCCGGTGAACGCGCCGCGCTCGTGCCCAAACAGTTCGGATTCAAACAGCGATTCCTGCAACGAACAGCAGTCCACCGCCACCAGTGGCCCTTCCGCAGCCGGGCTGAGGCGGTGAATTTCCTGGGCTACTTTTTCCTTGCCGACCCCGCTTTCGCCCAGGATCAACACCGTCGCTTCGGTCGGCGCAACAGCCTGGAGGCTGGCCAGCAGTTGTCGCAGCGGCGCGCTGTCCCCCACCAGCAGGCTTGGCGCTTCGTGCCGCACCACGCTGGTGTAGAACTCGCCGCGCCGGTACAGGAGCGCGTGGTCAATGATCCGTCGGACCGCGCCCGCCAGTTCCTCCGAATCAACCGGCTTGACCAGAAACTCCGTCGCACCCAGCCGCAAGGCGTCGAGCGCGGCGTCAATCCCCGTCTCGTCGCACAGCACCAGCACCGGGTAATCGTGCGCCCACTGCTCAATCACCGCCTTGCTGACCTCCCTGGGCCAGGGATGGTCCAGCAGGATCAGGTCCGGCGGCTGATCGGCCAGTTCGCGTTGAATTCCGGCATGGTCGGTGCGGGCGGCGACTTGATAACCGCGCTGCTGCAATTCTTCAGCGATGTGCCGATGGGATGGGGCGTCTCTACCCACCAGCAGGATATGGTCGTTCATGGTTGCTGCCCGTGCTAACGCTTGGAGGACCGGTTCAGTTCCCGGCTGCTGCCATTTTGGCAAAGTGAACTATGAGGTTGCCCGCACTGCTACCGGGTTTTGGGCAGCCGGTCGAGTATTTCAACCATCCGCTTGCGCATTTTGGCAGGTTTCAGCCAAGGAATGCTGCCAGAATGGCAGTTAATACCTTCCGACCACTGATTCAAGCTGGACTTGGGGGGATGTTTTTAGTATTATATTTGTTGATAATCAGTATGTTAAAAATAAAAAACTTTGTTGGCATATTTTTAGCTTAACCTGATTTCAGTCAGGTCGAGACGTTGCCATCATGGCGCATACCCCTGCGGCTAAATCCAGCCCTTTTGGATCTGTAAAGGATAAATCCATGCACCCCGTTCACAAAGGTTTTGCCCTGTCGGCCTTGGCTGGCGTCTTCGCCATAGGCAGCGCGGCGATGGCTTCTTCGGTCATACCGGAGCCGGTAGCCATACCCTGGCAATCCGGCAACGCCGCGTTCGAATGCCAGGAGGCCACGTATACAACCGGCGTCTCCTACGCCTACAGCTTCAAGATCGATAACTGGAACAGCGCTATTGGTGGCGCCTACACAGCCACGTTCGGCGATGGCCACACCAACACCATCACGATCTCTAACAACGACGGCACCTACTTCAACTGGACGGCGTTGAACCAGATGGGTGTGGTCATCGTCAAGGGTGGCAAGGCCGCCAGCATCTTCGAGTATGAACGTCCGGTATCCATGGATGCTGGCCTGGTTTCGCCGAACAACGCCAGCGGTAAGCCGGCGGCGGTCAGTCATGCAACCTTCTGCTGGAACGCGAACGCGGATGCTGGCGCACCACCGCCCAATCTCGTGGTGACGGATAGCGACAGCGACGGCATTGTGGACAACCTGGACGCCTTCCCTTTGGATTCGGAGCGGGTGGCGCGGCGGTTTTATCCCAACGGCAGCGACTATGGTTATCTGGCCTTCGAGGATAACTGGCCAAAGAAAGGCGACTTTGACATGAACGACCTGGTGGTCGCCTACCGGGCGATGGAGACCCTGAACGCCCGTAACGAAGTCACCAACCTCAAGCTGGTCTATGAGATCGCCGCCCGGGGCGCTGCCAATGACAACGCCTTCGCTGTTCACCTGCCGGGGGTGGCCCGTGACGCGATCAACCCGGCGCTGACGACCCTGAAAATCCAGGACCAGGCTCCCGTACCGCTGCCGACCGAGAGTGGCCAAAGCGAAGCGGTCTTCATCCTGATCACCTCAGTCAACACCGTGACCAAGACCGGCTTGAAATGGCCCTGCGGATTCTTTAACACCGTAAACAAATGCCCCCGCTCCGAACCGGTGTTGCTGGTAGCCGACATCCACTTTCAGCGGCCGTTGAGCCGGGCGCAACTCGGAGCAGCTCCCTACAACCCCTTCATCTACCCCAACCGCTATGCGGGGCGGGGTCAGGAGATCCATCTGGTGGATCACCCGCCGACCGCCAAAGCCAATCCCAGCCTGTTCGGCACCGAGGATGATCGCTCCAATCCAGCCGAGGGTCGCTATTACCGCACAGCCGATAATCTGCCCTGGGCGCTGGACGTGCCGGAAACCTGGCGGCACCCGGCGGAATGGAACGATGTAACCAACGCCTACTCGACCTTCGCCACCTGGACCAGCAGCGGCGGCGTGACCGCAGCCAACTGGTATGTCAGCACGGTCAACCAGGGCCTGGTGTTCCAGCCTTAATCTGAATCGGTACTTGAGGAGAACAGACTGATGAAACGGCTTAACACGACCCTGCTGCTGGCGGCGCTTCTGACTGGCGGCAGTTATCAGGCCGCTTTGGCGACGGACACGGACGAGGTGGAAGCTGGCGCCGACTTTCGGTATGAAACGGCCCATCTAATCCCGGTCGAGATCAAACTGGCGCTGCCCAATGACAACCTGGCGTCGTTGAGTTTCTACAGCCAGCGGGAAAGCGGGTTGCGGTTGCTCGAAACCGCTTTTACCGACCCTCTGGGCCACTACCTGGGTCAACTGCAACTGCCCGTTCATCTGAGTCAGGTGGTGGTGGTTGTGCGCGCCGCCAACCGGCAGGACACGCTCACCTTACCCATCAGCGCCGGTGCGATCACTTACGCCGAATAAGTTCGACGGCCCCTTGAGAGATTAGATCGATGATTAAAAACAAGCACTTGAATCAATTTGCCTGTATTGTGGCGGCGTTGCTGATCAGCAGCGGCGCCTCAAGCGCGCCGCCGGTCAAGCCCGATGCCGTGATTCACTTTTCCCCGCTCGATCTGACGGATGATGGCGGCGCCAAAGTGAAACAGGCCGTCTTCACCTACCAGGGCCAGGCTTACGAGGTGAAACTGCATGGTCTGGGTGTGGGCGGCGCCAAAGGGAAGGGCGTCAAGGTGACTGGCGAGGTGTACGGGTTGAAAAACGTGACCGATCTGGAGGATATCTATGTGACTGATCTGTCGCAGGATACAAGGGGCACAGTCAGCAGCGAGACGCTGTCGCTGTATAGCAGGCGCGGCGTCAGCATCCACCTCCAGACGAATAATCCCCAGCTTTCCCTGGCGGCGGGCGGCGATGCGGTAACGGTGACGTTGCCCCAGTTCGATACTTCCGGGCAGCGTTCGCTGAGGTAGATCGGTGCGGCTCGCGGCGACGCTGGTTCAGCCGAACCGCCGCTGGGAATTGTTCTGGCGGCGGTCATCGGCGGTGGGTGCGATGATGCGGCGTTGGGTTTATGATGGTGACAGGAATCAACGGGGAAAACGCCATGCACGTACTCGTCGTCGGCGGAGCAGGCTACATCGGCTCTCATATGGTCAAGCTGCTGTGCCAGCGCGGATTTGCAGTGACCGTGCTGGACAATCTGTCCGCCGGCTACCGGGACGCGGTGGTGGGTGGGCGGTTCGTGCTGGGCGATCTGGGCGAACGGGATTTGCTGGACGAGTTGCTGGCCACCTCGCACTTCGATGGGGTGATGCACTTCGCGTCCCACATCCAGGTCGGCGAGTCGGTGCGCGAGCCGGCCAAGTACTATCTCAACAACGTGTTTAAAACCCAGTATCTGCTGGATGCGATGGTGGCGCATCGGGTGCGCCACTTCATCTTTTCCTCCACTGCGGCGATTTTCGGCGAGCCGGTTCGCATCCCGATTGACGAGGATCATCCGAAAAATCCGATCAATCCCTACGGGCGCGGCAAGTGGATGGTCGAGCAAATGCTGCAAGACTATGACGTGGCGTATGAGATCAAATCGGTCTGCCTGCGCTATTTCAACGCCGCCGGCGCCGACCCGGACGGCGAACTGGGCGAGCGCCACGAGCCGGAGACGCACCTGATTCCGCTGGTGCTACAGGCCGCTGCGGGCCGCCGACCCCATATCACCGTGTTCGGAACCGACTACGACACGCCGGACGGTACCTGCATCCGTGACTACATCCACGTCGCCGATCTGTGCGAGGTCCATCTGCTGGCGCTGCAACGGCTGTGGGCCGGCGGCGATAGCGCGGCGTACAACCTCGGCAACGGCAACGGCTTTTCGGTGCGGGAAGTGATCGACACCGCCCGCGCCGTGACCGGCCGCGACATCCCGGTGCAATACGGCGAACGCCGGCCCGGCGATCCAGCGCGCCTGGTGGCAGACTCGCGGCGGGCGCGGGCGGAACTGGGCTGGGAACCGCGCTACGCCGATCTGGCGACCATCATCGCCCACGCCTGGCGCTGGGAAACGCGGCCTTCAGCCGCTCTGCCGTTGAGCGAGGGTGGCTAACCCGCCATCCGCTCCATACTCGTTCGCAGCTCGCCTTCGAGCCTGACCGCTTTTTCAGCCTGAGTATCCACGATGACGAAGGTGACATCGGCGTCGGCGATGACGGTATCGCTATCCTTGAGCGTGATGAGCTGGTGCATCACGCACCGGCGGGCGCCAATGGACTTCATGGAGGTGGTGATGCGCAGGATTTCGCCCATGTAGGCGGCGCGGCGGTAATTGATGTTGATGTTGACCACGGCGAACGCATAGCCGTGTT
>CALMNY010000423.1 GCA_937872125.1 uncultured Candidatus Competibacteraceae bacterium
CCCCCTTTGGTACCCGCGTTCTCCCCGAAAGTACCCGCGTTCTCCCCCCCAAATTCGCCTTAGCCATTGAATTTAATCAGCTTTTTCTCGTATTAACTTTCTTTAAAACTACTAAGAAAGACAACAACAAAAAAGCGCTGCTGTTTTTTGTTTTTGTTGTTTTAAAACAACAAAAACCGGTTTCCAGTGGGCCAGCGCGCAGAGATACATGAAGAGCATCCAGAGTGCATGACTCCCAGTAAGTCAGTAACTGACCAGCAACGTCAAATACGGTCGAGGCCAACTCAACCCAATGCAGTCCAGAGTCCAGGTACAGCGAAAAACCGGTTGTAGCACACCCGCAAATCAGCGTCGTACTCACACAGGGACTTGACCCGACATCCCAGCGACGACAAGCGCGAAATCGCTACCTGGACAGTGTAATCCGCCAGGAACAGATCGGTAATCAGTAATCAGGTCAGCAAATCGCTCGGTGAAGAGCGCCATACCTTCGACTCAGTAGATCATGCCAGATGATTCAGGATGTATTTGCCCGATCACAAGGTTTCGTTTGATGGCAGTACCGCGTGAGCATCGTCCGATGCGTGGAGAAACCGACCAAGCACTCGCGGAACATAATCGAGGGTCAGTTGATGACCCTGATCGGGTACAATGACGATGCGCGGTCCTGGAAGGAGGGAACCCTATTGCAAAGCGCAGCTTGGCAAAGGGTGACGCCAGTTACCGACCCTACACGTCAAACCTCAGACGACAGACCCGATCGCCGAGATCGCTTAACCGGTTGCTCCTACGGGGCAGATGACCCGTCACCCGAAAATCGCCCGGGTGTTTTATCCCGGCCTGCCCGATTTCCCCGGCCATGCCCTGGCGAAAACGCAGATGCCCTCTGATCGCCGATCTGGAGCAGGCGCTGGGATGAGCGCGCCAGTCTGTCTCAATGTAACGCTGCTACGCTGATGCGAGGAATTGCTGGTTCATGACTCTGCCGCCGCGCACTCTGGCGCTGTTCAATTACGACTGGGATCAGTCGGGTTTTGCACGCTGGGCACGTGAATTTCCAGTTGATAGCGCCGGCTTTGACCTTTTTCGGTTTCCCAGCAATGCGCGCCTCATTGGCTTCGATTTGGAGCGATTTGTGGCGGGTCTGGCGGCCAGGGCCAAACATAACGGCTGGCGGGCGGTGATTTCCAACCACGAACAGTTCGGCGCGCTGGCGGCGGCCCTGCTCGCCGAGCGCCTGAGTTGGCCAGGGACGCCGGTGGCGGCGGTGCTGGCCTGCCAGCACAAGCTTTATGCACGGCAGGTGCTCCAGCAGGTCGCGCCGGAAGCAAATATTCCCTTCGCTCCGCTGGCGTCGCGCTACGGCGAGCCGCCGCCGGAAGACATCGCCTATCCGGTGTTTGTCAAACCGGTCAAGGCCGCCTTCTCGGTGCTGGCCCGCACGGTGCGTGATCGGGATGAACTGGCGGCGCTGCTCCGGTTCAGCCCCTGGGAACGGTGGGTAATCCGCCGCTTGGTCGAGCCTTTCGAGCGCATCGTCCGCACGCGCCTGCCCGAGGCCGGCAGCGCTCACCGCATGGTGCTGGAGCAGCCGGTCACGGCGTTGCAATACAACCTGGACGGCTACGTGTTCGCCGGCGAGCTGCGACCGCTGGGCATCGTCGAATCGGTCATGTATCCGGGCACGCAAGCCTTCATGCGCTTTGTGTATCCCTGTGCGTTGCCTGCCGCCGGACGGGCGCGGGCGCTGGAGGTCGCGCGGCGCTTTCTGCAAGCCGTTGGTTTCACCCACGGTCTGTTCAACATGGAGTTCTTTTACGACGCTGCACAGGATCGCCTGACGGTCATCGAATTCAATCCCCGCATGGCCGCGCAGTTTTCCGATCTGTATCTGCGGGTGGATGGCCTCGATTTGCATCGCATCGCGCTGGAACTGGCCCACGGCCGCGACCCCGCCCTGTTGCCGCGCGCCGCGCCGACCGCCGGGGTGGCCGCGAGTTTCGTCTACCGCAGTTTCGACCCGGCGGCGCGACCGCCGCTGCCCACCGCCGCGCGCCGCCGTGCGCTGGCGCAGCAGTTTCCCGATGCGCTGCTGTTGGTTTTCCCCAAAACGCCCGGCCAGATCGCGCGCGATTTCAAGTGGCTGGGCAGTTACCGCTATGGCATCCTGCATCTGGGCGGCCGCGATGCACTCGATCTGCGCGCCCGGTGCGAGGCCGCCAGCCGACTGCTGGGCTGGCCACCCCCCTACGCCCGATCCGACGTGGCGGGGGCCGAGGTTGGGTCTACCCTGACACCCGCTTTTTTCCTGGAGAGTCCATGAAAATGCCGCGCCTCATCCAGATCGCGCATGACGATCCGGCGGCGATTCGCGCCGAGTTGATTGCGGGTCTAACCGCGCCCACGGCGACGATAGCGCCCAAATACCTGTACGACGCGCTGGGTTCGCGGCTGTTCGCCGCGATCACCGAACTGCCGGAATATTATCTGACGCGCACCGAAGCGGCGATCTTCGCGGCGGAGACGGGCCGCATGGCGGAGGCGCTGGGTCCGGTGGCGACCCTGGTGGACCTTGGGGCGGGCAATTGCGAAAAGGCCGCCCGCCTGTTCGGCGCTTTTCAGGTGCGGCGCTACGTGGCGGTGGATATCTCGGTCGGCTTCCTGCGCGAGTCGCTGGAACTCCTGCAACAGCGGCATCCGGCGCTGGACCTGCTCGGCATCGGTCTCGACTTTTCGCGAACCTTGCAGTTGCCGGCGGAGGTCGGCGCTGGCCCGCGCACCCTGTTTTATCCGGGGTCCAGCATCGGCAACTTCACACCGGACGAGGCGCTGACGTTCCTGCGGCAGGCGCGCGGCGCGTGCCAGGGCGGGGCGCTGCTGATCGGCGTTGATCTGATCAAGCCCGTCGCCATGCTCGAAGCCGCCTACGACGACCCGCTGGCCGTCACTGCTGCCTTCAACCGCAACCTGTTGCGGCATCTGAATTTTCTGGCCAGCGCCGACTTCGATATCGCTGACTGGCGGCATTGCGCCTTCTTCAATAGCACAGAGTCACGCATCGAGATGCACCTGGAAGCGGTGCGGGAGACGGTGGTGCGCTGGGAGGGGGGCGAGCGCCGCTTCGCCAGCGGCGAGCGCATCCACACCGAAAATTCCTACAAGTGGCGCGCGGACGATTTCGCGGCCCTGCTGGAGCGCGCCGGTTTTGCGCGACTGCGGCGCTGGACCGATTCCCGCGAGTGGTTTGCGGTGTTCGCTGCGTTTTCCTGAGGCTGATCCCAGCAGTCATCGCGCGCAACTGCGGAAGCCGTTAGGAACGTCGTTGCGTTCCGGCAGGAAAAAATTGCGGTAGCGCGGATGCG
>CALMNY010000424.1 GCA_937872125.1 uncultured Candidatus Competibacteraceae bacterium
GTGCGATTGCAGGTGGACAGAATGGCCGCTTCGTGGGCGCCGCCCCGGTTGAGCAAATCGCGCAGAGCGTTGCCGATCCGGTCGGGTGCGAAGGCTACTCGTTCGCGCACGCCGACGGGGGCGGTCCGGTGATTGAGGCCAAGAGCCAGAAGAGACATGGAACGAGTCGGATAAAGCGGGAAAATTAAAGGTGATTCTGCGGGATAAAACCGGTCCATGGCAAGGTCATACCGCCATTGGATTATACTGTGCGCGGGCAAAGATTCCGCCGGCGCGAATCGTCGCGCCGAGGGATGAAACCAGGCGTTCCGCTCTCCCCCTCATTGAGTTTCGCGCGGCCTCCCAACCGCCGGACCACAACGCGCGCTGGCGATGAACAAATTTCTGAAAGCATTAGGTTTTAGTGGCCTGCTGTTGAGCGGTTGCGCCACGGTAGTGGATGCGCAGGCGCCGACTGAATCAGAATTTCCGATCCGGCCGGTCATGCAGCCCAGCCCCCGCGCCGAATTGATGTATGAGGTGCTGGCGGCGGAACTGGCCGGCAAGCGCGACCAGTTGAACGTGGCGCTGGAACATTACCGCAAGCTGGCTGCCACCAGCGACGATCCCCAGATTGCCGAACGGGCAGCGATGCTGGCGTTGCTGATGAAAGACAATGTCGCCGCTCTTGAACTGACCCGGCGCTGGCGCGCTCTGGCCCCGGCCAACGACTCGGCGCGCCAGGCGCTGGCGCTGGCGCTGCTGCGCAACGGTCAGGTGGACGAGGCCGCTCCTGATCTCGAAGCGGTGCGCCAGGCCGCCAGCAAGAAAGACCAGCAGCAGGGTTTCGCCACCGTTGCAGCTCTGCTGAGTCAGGTAGACGACAGGCAGGCGGCTCTGCGGGTCATGCAGCAATTCGGTGACCGTCATCCGCGGTCGGCTTTCGCCCAGTATTATCAGGCGATGCTGGCCGCCGCCGCTGGCGATCGCCCACTGGCGCTGGCCAGTCTGGACCGGGCGCTGGTCCGAAATCCCAAACTGGTTCCCGCTCATCTGTTGCGTACCCGCCTGCTGATGGATCAGGGCGACCGCGATGCGGCGCTGGCGGGAATGGCCAAGGCCGTCGCGATCCTGCCGCGCGATCGCAACCTGCGGATGAACTACGCTCGCCTGCTGGTGGACGCCGGGCAACTGGACAAGGCCCGCCGCGAGTTCGCTACCCTGCTCAACCAGAATCCCAAGGATAACGAGTCCGTCTACGCCTTGGGGGTGCTGGCGACCGAAACCCGTCAGTTCGATCTGGCCGAGAGCTATTTTCTGGAGCTGATCAAGCGCAACGTCCGGCTGGCCGACACCTATTTCGAGCTGGGCCGGATCGAGGAACAGCGCGGCGACTACACCAAAGCCAACGAGTGGTACAGCCGGGTATCCGGCGAGGAGCGTTACCTGACCGCCCAGTTGCGCAAGGGCGTGATGCTGGCCAAGGCGGGCGAGACCGCCGCGTTCACCCAGCATTTTGAGACCCTGCGCCGCGATCAGCCGCAAAACAGCATCACCCTCTATCTGGCCGAAGCCGAGGCGCTGCGTGAGGCCAATCGCTATCAGGAGGCGTTCGACGCCCTGGAGCGAGGATTGGCGGTGCATCCCAACGACAAGGAATTGTTGTACGCGCGGGCGCTGGCGGCGGAAAAGCTGGACCGGCTGGACGTGCTGGAGCGGGACTTGCGCGCGATTCTTGCCGCCGACCCCAAGAACGCGCAGGCCCTCAATGCGCTGGGCTACACCCTGGCCGACCGCACTACCCGCTACCCGGAGGCGCTGGGCTACATCGAGCAGGCGCTGGCGCTGTTGCCCGACGATGCCGCCGTGCTCGACAGCATGGGCTGGGTGCAATACCGCCTCGGCGACCACGCCAAGGCGCTGGAGTACCTGCGCCGGGCCTATCAGGCCAATCCGGACGCCGAAATCGCCGCCCACCTGGTCGAGGTGCTCTGGGCCAGCGGTCAGCGCGAGGAGGCCAAAAAGATCTGGCGGGAGGCGCTGCGGAAAGATCCCGACAGTTCCCACCTTCTCAAGCTTAAGGAAAAGCTCGGCGAGTAGCCTCCAGTCATGAATCTTCACACCCTGCTCCGCCCTGCCCTGTTCTTGGCAGTCCTCATTGCGCTGCTCTCCGGTTGCGCGATCCCCCCCGCCACTTCTCCGGAGGCCGCCGCCGCCTGGACCGCCCGGCAAAACCGGCTGGCGCGGATAAGCACCTGGCAGGCGGACGGTCGAATTGGCGTCGTCAGCGGCCAGGACGGCTGGCACGCCAATTTCCAGTGGGCGCAACAGAACTCCGGTTATCGCATTGATTTGATTGGCCCGCTGGGACAGGGCCGGGTAATCGTTGAAAGTAATGGAACGGAGGCGCGCGTTCAGACCCAGGACGGCCAGAGCTGGACGGCCCCGGACGCCGACACCCTGCTGGAGCAAAGCCTCGGCGTGCGCCTGCCGGTGAATGGTCTGCGCTACTGGGCGCGGGGTCTGCCCGAACCCGGTTCAACCCCGACGCTGCAAACCGATGCCCAGGGCCGGCTGACCCGGCTGGAGCAGAACGGCTGGGTCATCGAATATCCGGCCTACGCGCCGACCTCCATTCTTAATCTCGACCTGCCCGAACGCATCGTCGCCCGCCGGCAGGACCTCAGCGTCAAACTGATCATCGAGCAATGGACGCTGTAGCGCCCGATCCCGCCGCCTGGCCTGCCCCGGCCAAGCTGAATCTGATGCTGCGCATCGTCGGCCGGCGGCCGGATGGCTACCACCTGCTGCAAACCGTATTTCAATTCCTGGATCGCGGCGACTGGCTATGGTTCGACCTGCGCGACGACGGGCTGATTGAGCGGGCTAGCGAGGTTCCCGGCGTGCCGGCGGCGGCCGATTTGACGGTGCGCGCCGCCCGGCTGCTGCAACAAACCACCGGCGTTCGCCGAGGTGCGACGATTCGCATCGCCAAGCGTCTGCCGCTGGGCGGCGGGCTGGGCGGCGGCAGTTCCGACGCCGCGACGACGCTGGTCGCCCTGAACCATCTGTGGCGCACTGGCCTGACTCTGGCGGAACTGGCCGAACTCGGTTTGACTCTGGGCGCCGACGTGCCGGTGTTCGTCCACGGCCAGGCCGCCTGGGCGGAAGGGGTCGGCGAGCGGCTGACCCCGGTGGATTTGGCGGAACCCTGGTTCGTGGTGCTCGTCCCGGCCTGTCAGGTCGCCACCGGCGCGGTGTTCAATGACCCCGATTTGACAAGGAATTCCCCGCCCATCACAATAACCGACTTCGCGGCGGGGCCAGGCGGCAACGATTGTGAGGCGGTGGTGTACCGCCGCTATCCCGAAGTCGCCGCCGCCGCGCGCTGGCTGAAGCAGTATGGCCAGGCGCGTTTGACCGGCACCGGCGCGTGCGTGTTCGCCGCCTTCCCGGATGGCCCCAGCGCCGAACGGGTGCTGGCCCGGTTGCCAGCCGGCTGGACTGGTTTTATGGCGCGGGGTTGCAACCGCTCGCCGTTGCATGAACATCTGGCGTGGCGACTCGCCGCGTCCATCTAAGACACCTCCAAGTTTCTTGGGCCGTCGCCAAGCGGTAAGGCACCGGATTTTGGATCCGGCATTCCCAGGTTCGAATCCTGGCGGCCCAGCCATCTTACTCAGCAGAGCCAACCGACAGTGGGGGAACAGGTCGTGTACGAAGGTCGAATGATGGTATTCGCGGGCAACGCCCATCCGCGTCTCGCCAGCCAAATCGCCAGCCACCTGCAATTGCCCCTTGGCCAGGCCGTCGTTGACCGGTTCAGCGACGGCGAAGTCATGGTCGAACTGATGGAGAACGTCCGTGGCCGCGACGTGTTCATCGTCCAGCCGACCTGCTATCCGACCAACGACAACATCATGGAACTGCTGGTGATCGCTGATGCCCTGCGGCGCTCCTCGGCGGTGCGGGTCACGGCGGTCGTGCCCTACTTCGGCTATTCGCGCCAGGATCGCCGTCCCCGCTCCGCGCGGGTGCCGATTTCGGCCAAGGTGGTCGCCAACATGATCACCAGCGTCGGGGTGGACCGGGTGCTGACGGTGGATTTGCACGCCGACCAGATTCAGGGCTTTTTCGACATTCCGGTGGACAACATCTACGCCACCGCGATCATGCTCAACGACATCCGCGCCCAGAACTTCGGCAACGAGTTAATGGTGGTGTCCCCGGATGTCGGCGGCGTGGTGCGCGCTCGCGCCCTGGCCAAGCGGCTGGACGATGCCGAACTGGCGATCATTGACAAACGCCGGCCCGCGCCCAATCAGGCCAAGGTCATGCACGTGATCGGCGACGTGGAAGGCCAGCACTGCATTGTGGTGGACGACATGGTGGACACCGCCGGCACGCTCTGTCTGGC
>CALMNY010000425.1 GCA_937872125.1 uncultured Candidatus Competibacteraceae bacterium
TCCGCCCGTCCGAAATCACCCCGCCCGAACTGTACGCCCGCCGCCGCGAGTTCCTGAAAACCGCTGCGGTGTTGAGCGCCGCCGCCCTGTTGCCGTCCGTCCTGGGCGGAACTTCAGCGCAAGCAGCCCCCGACGACGATCTCAAACCGACGTCCTACAAAGACATCACGTCCTACAACAACTTCTACGAATTCGGCCTCAGCAAGAGCGACCTGACCAAGTACGCGGGTGGTCTGAAAACCAAGCCCTGGACGGTGGCGGTCGAAGGCCATTGCGAAAAGCCGGGCCAGTACGCGCTGGAAGATATCCTGGCCCCGCACGCGACCGAGGAACGCATCTACCGGCTGCGCTGCGTGGAAGGCTGGTCCATGGTGATACCGTGGCTGGGCATTCCATTGCACAAAATTCTGCCGCGCTTCCAGCCGACCGCCAGCGCCAAGTACGTCGAGTTCACCACCCTGCTCGACCCAGCGCAAATGCCGGGACAACGCACCCGCCTGCTGAACTGGCCCTACGTCGAGGGGCTGCGCATGGACGAGGCCATGCACCCGCTCACCCTGCTGGCGACCGGGCTGTATGGCAAGGAACTGCCCACGCAGAACGGTGCGCCGCTGCGGCTGGTCGTACCGTGGAAATACGGCTTCAAGAGCATCAAATCCATCGTGAAAATCCGCTTTACCGAGCAGCCGCCCCGCACCACCTGGGCCAGCGAAAGTCCGAGCGAATATGGCTTCTACGCCAACGTCAATCCCGAAGTGGACCACCCGCGCTGGAGTCAGAAACGGGAGCAGCGCATCGGCGATCTCCAGCGCCGCAATACGCTGCTGTTCAATGGCTATGCCGAGCAGGTGGCCAGCCTGTACGCCGGGATGGATCTGCGCACCCATTTCTGAGCGGACAACGGCGAGGGTCTGCATCCTGATCGTTTGCCCTTGAAGACCGGCTAAACTGAACTCTGATTGACCGCGACGGTTTTCCCAAAGACGAGGTAACGGCGATGGCGAACGATGACCGCGATTCCACGATAGTACTGAATGGGCTGGACGACAGCCGGCGGGCCTTACTGGACCTGATCGAGAACATGCGGCGCACCTTGTATCTATACACACCGCTGGTGCGACCTGAGTTATACAACGATCCCGACATTCTCGCCGCTATCCGCACCCGGATCGTGAACCAGCCCCGGATTCGCTTCCATTTGCTGTTACCGTCCGCCCGAGACTGGCGCAGCGATAACCCGGGGCTGGTGCGCTTGAGCGAACGGCTGACCACCGCCCTGATCCTGCGCACCCCCAACCGGTCCGAAATTCCGGACTCGCCTGAACTGGGCCAAGCGTTCGCCATCGCGGACGAAAGATTGTTGCTGCGCTTCAGCGACCCACGCCGTTTGCTCGGCGAATATGAACGTCAGCCCAGCGATCAAATGAAGGAACTGCTGGAACTGTTCCAGATGCTCTGGAATCGGTCGCAGGCTGATCCGGAACTGCGCCGGCTGGGAATTTAGGCCAGAGCCACGCCCCACCGTTCCAGCAGCTTCATCCGGTTCAATTCCAGCCATTGCAGGGCGATAATTGGCGCGGCGGAATTGATCCGGCCGGAATCCAGCAATTCCAGCGCTGCCGCGCGGGAAACCACATGCACGCGGATGTCCTCGTGTTCCGCGGCGACACCGCGTATGCCCGGAATCACGGTCGAGGCATCCACCCGTCCGCAGAACAGGGTGATGCTCTCCGAGGTGCCGCCCGGACTGACCAGATACTGGCGAATCGGCATGAGGTCGAGGAGTTCGCAACCGGCTTCCTCGACGGTTTCCCGCCGCGCCACTTCCTCGGTAGTCTCGCCGGGATGATCAATAATGCCGGCGACGATCTCCAGTAACCAGGGACCGCCGGGAAACTCCACCGCGCCTACCCGGAACTGTTCCAGCAAAACCAACTGGTCGCGTTCGGGGTCATAGAGCAGGACGGCGACGGCATGGCCGCGCTCCAAACACTCGCGCACCATCTCCGCACTCCAGCCGCCCGCAAACAGTTCGTGCCGCAGCCGGTATTTTTCCAGCCGAAAAAAGCCGCGATAGCCGCTGGACTGATCAAGGATTTCAAACTGATAGTTCATGAGTAGAATGTCTCGCACGGGTGAGAAGGATGGACCGATTGAATACCGATTGTAATCCAGGGTGGCGAGCGCAGCGGCAACCGTCGTTGCCCACGGTTACCCTCAATGGCATCCACTGGCCACCGTGGATCGTTCTGGCGCTGGCGCTGCTGCTGGCCGCCTGCTCGCGCGACGCAGCTTCGCCCGAGGCCCAAATCCGGGCGCTGGTCGCCCAGGCCCAAGTCGCGGCTGAGGCGCGTGACGCGCCGGCCCTGCGCGCGCTGATCGCCGCCGACTACGCCGATGCGCAAGGCAACGACCACAAGGCGATAGAAAATCTGATCCGGCTACACCTGCTGCGTAATCAGACCATTCACTTGTTTATCCGAATCGGCGCTATTGCCTTCCCCCAACCGGACCGCGCCACCGTCCGGGTGGCGGCGGCGATGGCCGGTCGGCCCGTGGCGAGCGTCGGCGAACTGGCCGGAATGAATGCGGATCTGTATCGTTTTGACCTTGAACTGGTTCAGCGCGACGGTGAATGGCACGTGCAGCG
Source organism: uncultured Candidatus Competibacteraceae bacterium (assembly GCA_937872125.1). Lineage (GTDB taxonomy): Bacteria > Pseudomonadota > Gammaproteobacteria > Competibacterales > Competibacteraceae > Contendibacter. Next base: position 2,651 of record CALMNY010000425.1, read on the forward strand.
CGCCACCTGGGAACCGGCGCGGCTGGATGATTTCTGGTAATTCGGTCAAAAGTCACAAGATTAAGGCACGATCATTGCTTAGAATTCTGATGCTTAAATGACACTCAGGAAGCCAGCGCTCGCTAGCTGCTCCAGTCAGTCTGTAAAGGGGATATTGAATGAAATCGAAGCGATTGCAACAGACAGTGCTCATCCTGGGGGTGGCCGGCTTGCCGCTGCAAGCCAGCATCGGCGACACCCCTCTGACCCTGTCGCCAGCCGCCGCCAGCGACGCTATGTTCCAGACGGCGGTTGAAACCGCGCTGGACAGCGACAACGGCGCCGATCCCGCCGCCGTCTTCATTGCCAACGATACCGCCACCACCGCCCAGACCCTTGCCAATCCCGTCACGCTGACGGGTTATGTCAATCAGCCCGGCAGTGGTTCCGAGGGTCAGTCGCGCGCCGCCGGCGACCTGGTGGACGTGTATCGGGTCAATTTGAACGCGGGTGACCGGGTCACGCTGACCATCGCCGGCGATGGCGTCCAGGATGATCTGGAGCTGGGAATGGCCGATCTGGAGGGCCATCTGCTCGACGCTTCGACGGGTCAGGGCCGGGTGGAAGCGCTAACCGTCAAAGCCGATGGCGAGGCGCTGGTGCTGGTGGGAGCGCATCGAGGTGCATCCCGTTATGAACTGACCCTTGGCGCGGCGCGAGGTCCACTTCCCTTCAGCCTGCGCTTGAGCGACCGGTTTGCCCCCGGCGAAGTGATCGTGCGTTTCCTGGACCAGCCCGCGGAAACCAGGGGCGGCTTGCGAACCCTGGCGCGGGCGCTAGGCAAATTCGCGGGCCGGGAACGCGAAACCCGGCAGCGGAATACTCTGCTGGAACTGGCGGAATTGAAACAGGCGCAAGTCGAACGGTCGCCGACCCGCGACGACTCATCCAGTTTCCCTGGCGGATTCCAGCCCACTGATCCGGCGACCCAGACCAAACTGGACACCTTGCATCAGGTCAAGGCACTCACTCTGGACCCGGAAGTGGCGTCCGCTGAACCGAACTACATCCGCCACATCCTGTTCACCCCCAATGATCCGTATTATAAATACCAGTGGCACTATACCCAGATCAATCTGCCGCAAACCTGGGATATAACCACCGGCGCTAATGCGATCGTGGCGGTCATTGACACCGGCGTGGCGCTGGGTCATCCCGATTTGCAGGGACAGTTGGTGGCTGGATACGACTTCGTCCGGGATCCGGCCAATGCCGGCGACGGCGACGGCATTGACCCAAATCCCAACGATCCGGGCGATCACTCTAACTCCGATGGCAGCAGTTCCTTCCACGGCACCCATGTCACCGGCACCGTGGTGGCGGCGACCAACAACGCGGTGGGCGGGTCCGGTGTCGCTTTTGGCGCCAGGGTGATGCCCTTGCGGGTCTGCGGCAGAAGCGACTGCAATTTCTACGATATCGAACAGGCGGTGCGTTTCGCCGCCGGGCTGGCGAACGATTCGGGCACGGTGCCGGCGCGCCGCGCGGATGTGATCAACGCCAGCTTGGGCGGCGCCACGCCCTCGCCGACCGAACAATCCGTCTACAGCCAAGCCCTGGCCGCTGGCGTCATCATCGTGGCCGCCGCCGGCAATGACGGCACCAATGAAATGAACTATCCGGCCGCTCTGAACGGCGTCATCGCGGTCGGCGCCGTGGACAGCAGCAAGGCTCGGGCGACCTACTCCAACTTCGGCTCCTGGGTCACCCTGGTCGCGCCAGGCGGTAATGCGCGGCAGGATGTCAATGGCGACGGTCAGGTAGATGGGGTGCTGAGCACAGTGGCCAAGGATACCGGTGGTACGTTGGTCTACGATTACGAACTCTGGCAAGGCACCTCGATGGCGACGCCGCATGTAGCAGGGGTCATGGCGCTGATGAAGGCGGTTGCACCCAGTCTGACGCCGCAAACGGTTATGAGCCTGCTCACCAGCGGCGCGCTCACCGATGATCTGGGAGCGGCGGGCAAGGACGACCAGTTCGGCTACGGTCTGATCAACGCCAGTAAAGCGGTCGCCGCCGTCGGCGGTAACCCAGGGTCGGGGGCATTCAAGACGATTGATTCCAGCCTGCTGGGTTTTGGGGTCAACGTTGGCACCATGGTCCCCATCCAATGAAGCGTCAGAGTCGGATCGGCATCCTGGCGCTGATGGTCATGGCCGGCTGCGCCCCGCCCGGCAGTCCGGTGGCCGGCGACGCTGCCCTGCCGATCACGGCGTTAGCCAACCAGAACCAGTGCGGCGCGCTGGACCAGCCCGCAGTGCGCTGGATCAGCGATTCGGGCGCATGGCGCGCGCTCTACGCGCAGATCAACCGCCAGCGAATGAATCCACCGCCCCCGCCGCCGGTGGATTTTCCCCGCACGGGGGTGTTGCTGATCGCAATGGGCCAGCGCTCCACCGCCGGTTATGGATTGGCGCTGGCTGATGAGGTCGCCACGGTGCGCGGGGGGATGTTGACCGTGCGAGTGAGTTGGCGCGAACCGCTGCCCGGCGCGCGGCGGGCGCAGGTCATGACCAACCCCTGCCTGCTGGCGACTCTGCCGGATGCTGGATTTACGCAGATGCAGGTGCTGGATCAGGAGGGACAGGTGCGGTTGGAGGGAGAACGCTAGCCTGCCGGGCCAGCGGGTCCTGCCGGTAAAACGCCCGCATTTGAATATAAACAGCGGGATAGGCGTCGGCGATCACCGCCGGCGTTTCAAAAAACGCTTCGCTGGCGACGGCGAAGAACTCGGCCGGGCTGTCAGCGGCATAAGGATCCAGCGCCGTTGGCCGCCCCCGCTCCACCTGCCGACCCAGGTGATCATAGGCCGCGGTAAAAGCGCGGCTCCAATGCTGCGCCGTCATGCCCCGGTGCAACGGCGGCAGCCCGTTGACCGCACCGGTCAGCATGTCCAGCTTGTGCGCCATTTCGTGAATCACCACGTTCAGGCCCGGCTGGTCGAGCGTGTCCACGATGTCGGCCCAGGACAGGATGACCGGACCGCGCTCCCAGGCTTCGCCGATCAGCGGCCGGTGAACACTGTGAACCAGGCCATTGGCGTCGGTGTATTCGTGATGGGCGAGAAAGCCTTCAGGATACAAAATCACCGCGCGCCAGTCCTGATAGTAGTCCAGCCCCAGGTTGAGAATCGGCAGACAGGCCTGAACAGCGATCAACGGCCCCATTTCCGGCGTCAGTTCGAGTCCACCCGCCAAATCCAGCGCCTTTTCCGCCAGAAACAGCGTCGTCAGATCGTGCAACCGTTCCAGTTCTACCGGGGTCAGGCCCGCCAGCGCCGGCACATAAGCGACCGTCGCCCGCCATTCCGCTTCCGGAAGCCGCGCGTGTTCAAGCCGCCGCCGCCGGCGCCAGTTCTGGAACAGTCCAAACATGGCGGCGCGCTATTCAGTCCGGCGCTTTTTTACCTTGAGCGCGAGCTTCCTGCACCCGCGCCAGATAACGATCCGACCAGCGCGCCAAGGCATAGATCGGATAGCCGATCACCATCACCGCCAACAGGATGAACAGGATCAGCGCGACCGCCTTGGGCAACCGTCCCCACCATTCGGTGACGAAATAAACCAGCCCCCACCCCAGCAGGCCAGTGATGCCAAGCGAAACCAGAAGAGCCGGAATGTCGTCGCGGTGCATGAGTTAGTCCACGGAAGACACGGAAATCACGGAAAAAACCAATGCTCAATCCATTGGATGAGCGGCGTAGCGTAGCCAGCGCGGCGAACTTTGCCAACCGCGCCGCGCGCCTGGGCGATGGTGTCGGAATTTGTTTTATCGGCGAACGGGCTTTAAGCTTTCGACTATGCTCTGAATGATGGGGTTCAAAGAGAACATTCATGACTCGCACCATCCTGATTCTTCCCGGCGACGGCATCGGCCCGGAAATCGTCGCTGAAGCAGCTAAAGTGCTGGAATGCCTGCGCCAGGAACAGGGCCTGGATGTAACCCTGGAATACGGGCGGCTGGGCGGCAGCGCGGTGGATGAACTCGGCGCGCCCTACCCGGAGCCAACCCGCCAGCAGGCCCAGCGAGCCGACGCCATCCTGCTCGGCGCAGTCGGCGGACCAAAATGGGATGCGCTTGAGCGGCCATTGCGCCCGGAAAGCGGACTGCTGGCTATGCGCGGCGAGTTGGGCCTGTTCGCCAATTTGCGGCCGGTCCAGCACTACCCGTCCCTGTCCGCCGCCTCGGCGCTTAAACCTGAGTTGGTCGCCGGTTTGGATCTGCTGATCGTGCGCGAGTTGAACGGCGATGTCTACTTCGGTCAGCCGCGCGGCATCCGGACGCTGGCAAACGGCGAACGGGAGGGCTTTAATACCATGGCCTACCGCGAGTCCGAGGTCGAGCGTATCGCCCACGTGGCCTTCAAAGCCGCCCGCCAGCGCCATCGCAAGCTGTGTTCAGTGGACAAGGCCAATGCGCTCGAAACTTCCGAGCTGTGGCGGGAAGTGGTGACACGGGTGGCGCAGGACTATCCGGACGTGGCGCTGTCCCACCTGTACGTGGACAACGCCGCCATGCAACTGATCCGCGCCCCCAAACAGTTCGATGTGATCGTAACCGGCAATCTGTTCGGCGACATCCTCTCGGACTGCGCGGCGATGCTGACCGGTTCCATCGGTCTGTTGCCGTCGGCCTCGCTGGCCGCGAATGGCAAGGGCCTGTATGAACCGATCCACGGTTCCGCTCCCGACCTCGCCGGGCAGGGCGTCGCCAATCCGCTGGCGGCCATCCTGTCAGCGGCGCTGTTGCTGCGCCATACTCTGAACACGCCAGATCAGGCGGAGCGCATCGAGCGTGCGGTCGGCCGCGTGCTCGATAAAGGCTTGCGCACCATGGATATCATGGCGCCTGGCATGATCCCGGTCGGCACGCAGGCGATGGGCGACGCCGTGGCCGCGGCGTTAGAGGACTGAAGGGTCCAGGGTTAAGCGCCATGCGGCAACAATCCAGGGAATACATCGTCATTCTGTTCATCGTCGGGGTGTTGGCGCTCAACTATCCGGTACTGGAGCTGTTCAACCGGCCATGGATGCCGTTCGGCATCCCGGCGCTGTACCTCTACCTCTATCTGACGTGGCTGGTTCTCATCATTCTGCTGATCGTAGTGGTAGAGCGTTCACAAATTCCCGAGCCGGATCAGACCGCCGCGCCGCCGGAACCTGCTCCCCGGTCAGAGGCAGAAACCGCGTCCGCGGAAAAGCGCGGAACCAGCAACGCCGATCCAGCGGAGTCGCCCTGAATGCTCAGCGACGGCGTTATCCTCACCAGTGCGCTGGTTTACATGGGCGTCCTGTTCGGCATCGCCTATTACGGCGACCAGCGCGCCGACGCCGGCCGTTCGATCATCGCCAATCCCTACATCTACACCTTGTCGCTGGCGATCTACTGCACCGCCTGGACCTTTTACGGCAGCGTCGGATTGGCCGCCACCAGCGGAGTGGATTTCCTGCCGGTCTATCTGGGACCCACCCTGATGGCGGTGCTGTTCTGGTTCGTGCTGCGGCGCATCGTGCGCATCACCAAGGTCCAGCGCATCACCACCATCGCCGACTTCGTGGCTTCGCGTTACGGTAAGAGCGGTCTCCTGGCCGGTATGGTGACGGTCATCGTGGTCGTCGGCATCCTGCCGTACATTTCCATCCAGTTGAAGGCGATCGCCACCAGCTTTAGTCTGCTGCGGCAGTATCCTACGGTGGCGATGGCGGAGCTCGCGGCGCATCAGCCGTTCTGGCTGGACACCACATTTTACGTGGCGCTGGTGCTGATTGTATTCGCTATCCTGTTCGGCACCCGCCATATTGATATCACCGAGCGCCACGAAGGGATGGTGG
>CALMNY010000426.1 GCA_937872125.1 uncultured Candidatus Competibacteraceae bacterium
ACCGTTCCGCCGCCTACGCCGGCCGCTACGTCGCCAAGAACATCGTCGCCGCCGGTTTAGCGGAACGTTGCGAAATTCAGGTGTCTTATGCGATTGGCGTGGCTGAACCGACCTCGATCAGCATCAACACCTTCGGCACCGGCAAGATTGACGAAGACCGGCTGGTGGACATCATTCGCGGCCACTTCGATCTGCGGCCCTACGGTCTGGTCAAGATGCTGAACCTGATTCGGCCGATCTACCGCAAGACCGCCGCTTACGGCCACTTTGGGCGCGAGGAGCCGGAATTCAGTTGGGAGTACACCGACAAGGCCGATGCGCTGCGGGATGCGGCGGGGTTGTAACGCTACTTTAATTTTCGCCCCCATGCCGAGGGGCGCTGCAACGGTTCTCACCGTCAGGCTCGGCATGGCGTGGCTTTCCCAAGCCAACGGCGCCCGTTCAACCGTAGATGGAGTACGTTATGAACGCCGTTGTGCGCGAAATCCCTTTTACCGATTACTACGTTGCCGATTTGTCGCTGGCCGAGTGGGGCCGCAAGGAAATCGCCATCGCCGAAACCGAGATGCCCGGCCTGATGGCGGTGCGTGAGGAGTACCGGGCGCAACAGCCGCTCAAGGGCGCCCGCATCGCCGGGTCGTTGCACATGACCATCCAGACCGCCGTGCTGATTGAAACGCTGGCGGCGCTGGGCGCAGAGATCCGCTGGGCCTCCTGCAACATCTTTTCAACTCAGGATCACGCCGCCGCCGCCATTGCGGCTAACGGCGTTTCGGTGTTCGCCTACAAGGGCGAGTCGCTGGAGGAGTACTGGGATTTCACTCACCGCATCCTGCAATGGCGCGACGGCGGCACGCCCAACATGATCCTGGACGATGGCGGCGATGCGACCTTGCTGGTCACGCTGGGCGCGCGAGCGGAGCGGGATCGTGGGCTGATCGCTCATCCGACTTGTGAAGAGGAACAGGTGCTGTTCGCCGCCATCCGCCAACGGCTGGACCGCGACCCCACCTTCTATTCCCGGATTCAGGCCACCATCAAGGGTGTGACCGAGGAAACGACGACCGGCGTCCACCGGCTGTACACGATGGAAAAGGAAGGCCGGCTGCCGTTCCCAGCATTCAACGTCAACGATTCGGTCACCAAGTCCAAGTTCGACAATCTCTACGGCTGCCGCGAGTCGCTGGTGGATGGCATCAAGCGCGCCACCGACGTGATGATCGCCGGCAAGATCGCGGTGGTGCTGGGCTACGGCGATGTCGGCAAGGGCTGCGCGCAAAGCCTGCGCGGGCTGGGCGCGACGGTGTGGGTCACTGAAATTGACCCGATCTGCGCCCTGCAAGCGGCGATGGAAGGCTACCGGGTGGTCACCCTGGATGACGTGGCGGACCAGGCCGACATCTTCGTCACCGCCACCGGCAACGTTGGCGTCATCACCCACGAGCACATGGCGCGGATGAAGAATCAGGCCATCGTCTGCAACATCGGCCACTTCGATTCCGAAATCGAGGTCGCCCGTCTGAAAGAATATCGCTGGGACAACATCAAGCCGCAGGTGGATCACATCATCTTCCCCGACGGCAAGCGCATCATCCTGCTGGCCGAGGGGCGGCTGGTGAATCTGGGTTGCGCCACCGGCCATCCCAGCTTCGTGATGTCCAACTCCTTCACCAATCAGGTGCTGGCGCAGATCGAGCTGTTCACCCGTGGCGGGCAATATGAAAACAAGGTCTACGTGCTGCCCAAGCATCTCGACGAGAAGGTCGCCCGGCTGCATCTCGACCGGATCGGGGCAAAGCTAACCCCGCTGACCCCGGAACAGGCGGCCTACATCGGTGTCGCCCTGGACGGGCCGTACAAGCCGGAAAACTATCGCTACTGAGCGCGCGATGCGCGGCGGCCGGGATGGAACCACCGTCCTGGCCGCCGCCCTGTTGTTCGAGCCACCCCCGCCCCGCGACCGTCATGGATTCCCAGACCCGCTATCCCAAAATTTTCAGTTGCGAATTCTTTCCTCCCCACACCGACGAGGGGATGCACAAGCTGTTCGCCGCCCGCGAGGCATTGATGCGGATGCGGCCGGCGTTTTTCTCGGTGACCTATGGCGCGGGCGGCTCCACCCGCGACCGCACGTTCCAGGCGATTCAGGCGATTCAGACCCACAGCGGCGTGGACGCCGCCCCGCACCTGACGTGCGTGGCTTCGACCCGCGCCGGAACTCGGGAAATTCTGGACTACTACCGCGCTCAGGGTATTCACCGTGTCGTCGCCCTGCGCGGCGATTTGCCGTCCGGGATGCGGGAGTTTGGCGAATTTCGCTACGCCAACGAACTGGTGGAATTCATCCGCGCCGAAACCGGCGACCACTTCCACATCGAAGTCGCCGCCTACCCGGAATTTCATCCCCAGGCGCCGAACATCGAACATGACCTGCTGAACTTCAAACGCAAGGTCGAGGCCGGCGCCAACGGCGCCATCACCCAGTATTTCTACAACCCGGACGCCTACTTCCGCTTCGTGGACGACTGCGAAAAGCTGGGCATTGACCTGCCCATCGTGCCCGGCATCATGCCGATCACCAACTGCACCCAACTGGCGCGGTTCTCGGACAATTGCGGCGCGGAAATTCCGCGCTGGATTCGCAAGCGACTGGAAGGCTTCGGCGACGACCGCGACGCGATTCGGGCCTATGGACTGGAGGTGGTCACCGATCTCTGCCGACGCCTGCTCGATGGTGGTGCGCCGGGTCTGCATTTCTACACCATGAATCAGGCTGGACCGACGCTGGCGATCTGGGAACGGCTGGGGCTGACTGTCGCCTAGCGACGCAACCGTCCAATGAAAACGCCCTTCCCCCGGGCACGGGAGAAGGGCGTTTCTTTGTGAAAACTGGCGTGAACCGGCTATTGCGCAGCGACCAGCGCCTTGGCGTCCGGCCCATACGGCAGCACGTAGTCATACGCCGCCAGCACCAGATTGTCAGTGGCGCGGATCAAACGGGCGGTCACATACACGGATTGGCGCGCGACCGCGTAAGTGCCGGTGATGACCGCCGCCGCATTATGCGACTGGCTGATCTCCCGCACCGACCGCGACAACATCAATTCGCCGGTTCCCTCGGCGACAAAGATGTTGCTGCGCATCTTGATCTCGATCACCGTGTAGCCCTTCTGGGCAAACCGGGAGCCGACCTGCTCGCCGATGACCCGGCCCAGAGCGGACGAGGTTTCCAAATTGTTGATGTCGACAAAGGTTGTAGCCAACAGTGGCTCACGCCGCTCTTTGAGCCAAGGCGCCCGTTCCAGCAAGGCGTCGGCGGCGGCGTAACTGGCGTCAACCAGGTTGGCGTCCCGAATAATCGGCCGCACCGGAGCCTCTTCCTCCCCCCAGGATGCGCATCCCAAGGCTCCTACGCTGAACGCGACTACCAAGGCAACAGCCCCGCGCAAGCCCATAACGTTCCAATTCATGGCTTTAATCACCTCTATGATTCAATCGAGCGATGACCCGTCATGGGCACTGGGAACCCGAAACGCATCCCACCACTTCTACCATGCGGGTGGTGACTGGGGCCGGTCCCTTGGCAATATATTGATCCACGTTATTGTCGCTAATGTAGTAAATATCCCGAACGCGAGACACATAGCGATCTCCGCTCATCACGGAAGTCGTTACAATGATCTCACTGTTCGGCGTATCCGTGACAAACCCGCTGGCTACGTCCAGCGCAATCGCTCCCAGCATGGTCGCTGCTGCAGGCGATTGGGTATCCGCCACGTCGCGCAGCACCAGGACGGTGCCGGTTAACGCCGTGAACATGCCTGGCGTCGGCCGGATGAAACCCCGATCCTTATGGGTGATTACTTGGATATCGTAACTGACCGGCAAGCCCGCAGACGGACTCTCGCTCATGACGAATCCCTGCTCCAGCAGATGCGTGATCAGCAGATTGTGGAAGGCGATTCCAAATTGACTATTGTAACGCGGTTGCTGAACATTCAGAGCCACTGGACGACCCTGTGGTTCGCCAGAACCGATCAGGTTATCGCGCAATCGTTTCGCTACATCGGCGGTGAGGACATCCCAGTGATGGGCGGCCTGCATTTTCTTCTGGAAGTTTACGGGATAGGTGGTCGTAACGGGCACTTGGGACATA
>CALMNY010000427.1 GCA_937872125.1 uncultured Candidatus Competibacteraceae bacterium
GCGTTTGATACAGGGAGAGCGCCTCTGCCAGGCGGGCGCTGTCTCGCAGGCTTTCGGCCCGCTGCAACAACCCGCCAGGATCGGCAGGCTCGCCGGCTTCCTCGGTCACTACGATGTCGTCTAAACCGTGTTGGGGCGTAAGCCCGTGATGCGTTGGGACGTGGTGGTGAACACATGGGGGGCAATCGGGGAATAGTTGGTGACCCGCAGGGCGCGTTGCCCGGAATGGCGCACGTCCGTGTCGATTTTCATAAAGGCCCTGGTGTTCAAACTGTTCCACCATAGACCGAAAGCGGTCTTTCCCGCTCGGTCCTCGTAGTGGCCAGTGCCCCAGGGATGGACCAGTCCCTGCTCGAATCCGCCGTTGACCAGCAGACTCCCTGTATCCGGTTGCTGCGCGACGACGGGCAACTGCGCCTGACAGGCGCGCGCCTGGCCGATCCACTGGCGGAAGCCTCTTTCCTGTCCCTGCGCCATGGCCACGGCGGCCAGATCGTTGAGCAACTCGCAGACCGTCACTTTGCGACCTTCCCGGACTGCGATCCGCAAGCCTTGCTCGTAGAGATCGCGGGCGACGTCATAACCGGCCGCGTTAAAGGCCCGATCTGCGGTCTGAAGGGAATTTTCCGGCGCACCCCACGCGCCGGCGGGCACGGTGAAAAGCAACAAAAAGACCAGCCACATGGTCGAACTCCCGTAACCCTGCGCGCCGCCGACAATGTCGGATACATCCGGCGCCCGCCCTGCAGTGAGCCGGATGCGATGACGAAGGAACCGCGTCCATCGTGACTACATTAGCGCCGTTCCCGTTCCCCCCGTTCCGCCATGCTGAGCAATGGCTTGAGCAGATCGAGCGGCACCGGAAACACCACCGTAGTGTTGTTTTGAATGCCGATGTCATTGAGCGTCTGCAAATAGCGCAATTGCAGGGCCTGCGGCTGGGAGGCGATGATCTCGGCGGCCTGGCGAATCCGCTCGGCGGCCTGGAACTCGCCCTCGGCGTTGATGACCTTGGCCCGCCGCTCCCGTTCCGCCTCGGCCTGGCGCGCGATAGCGCGGATCATGCTCTCGTCCAGATCCACCCGCTTGATTTCCACGTTGGAGACCTTGATGCCCCACACGTCGGTTTCGGAGTCCAGAATATTCTGAATGTCCCGGTTCAGTTCGTCCCGCCCCGCCAGCATTTCGTCCAGTTCGTGCTGGCCCAGCACCGACCGCAGCGTGGTTTGCGCCAACTGGCTGGTGGCGGTGTAGTAATCCTCAACCTGAATGATGGCCCGTTCCGGTTCGATCACCCGAAAATAGACCACCGCATCGACCTTGACCGAGACGTTATCGCGGGAGATCACATCCTGGCTGGGCACGTCCATGACCACGGTACGCAAATCCACCCGCTTCATCTGCTGAATCACCGGGACCACGATGATCAGTCCCGGCCCCTTGACGGCCTGGAAGCGGCCCAGAAAAAACACCACGCCGCGTTCGTATTCGTACAACACCTTGATGGACGCGAACACCAGCGCCAGCACGATCAACAGCGCGATGAAGATTGGATTGAACATCATGGCGATTCCTCCTTATTGAAATCCAGGGGTTGTACCCACAGCGTCAATCCCTCTCGTCTGGTCACACGGACCGGTTCCCCCGGTCGCAGCGGCCGGGGCGCGCGGGCGAGCCAGGATTCGCTGTGAATCCAGACCCGGCCAGGATCGTCGGCCATGACTGCGCCAGTCGCACCGACCAGTTCTTCCGCGCCGCTGACTACGGGCCGGGTGCGCTGGCGGATCAGCAGCGTCGCCAGGCCGATCAGCAGTACGGTGCTGGCCAGGGCGAAACCGAGAATCAGGGCGAGCGGGATTTCATAACCGGGACCGGTTTCGTCCCACAGCAGCAGCGAGCCAGCAACGAAGGCGGCAATCCCGCCCAGCCCCAGTGCGCCGAAGCTGGGCGCGAACGCCTCGGCGACCATGAGTCCCAGTCCCAGTAGTAACAGCGCCAGCCCGGCGGCGTTGACCGGCATGACCTGAAAGGCGAATAGGGCCAGCAACAGGCAGATGCCGCCCAGCACTCCCGGCGCCGCCAGGCCCGGATGAGCCAGTTCGAACACCAGGCCGTACACGCCGACCAGTAACAAGATATAGGCGGTCATGGGATGGGCGATCATTCCCAGCAACCGGGTGCGCCAGTCGGGTTGGAGCGTTTCGACGGTCAAGCCCTGGGTCGCCAGAGACTGGTTGCCGCCGGCCACGGTGACCTGCCGGCCATCGGCCTGGCGCAGCAGATCGGCCATGTCGGCGGCGACCAGATTAATCACGCCCTGTTGCAGGGCGTCGCGGGCGCTGAGGCTGGCGGCTTCGGTCACCGCCTTCTCCGCCCACTCGATGTTGCGCCCGCGCAGTTGGGCCAATGAACGAAGATAGGCGCGGGCGTCGTTGATCAGCTTGCGCTCCATGACGTCAGCGGGGGCGGGTGCGGTTGTCGGTGGAGCGGCGGAAGAGTCGCCGGGTTTTGGCGCGGACGGTTCCTGCGCCGGCTCGCGCGGCGGGGGGGTTGACAACGGCAACCCGCCAAGCTGAACCGGGGTGGCCGCGCCGAGATTGGTGGCCGGGGCCATGGCCGCAAGATGGCAGGCATAGAGCAGGTAGACGCCGGCACTGGCGGCGCGAGCGCCGTCCGGGGCGACGTAGCCGATCACCGGCACGGGTGAGGCCAGGATCGCCTGGATGATGTCGCGCATCGAGCTGTCCAACCCGCCGGGCGTATCCAGCTTGAGGATGGCGACGATGGCGTTGCGTTCCTGTGCTTGGGCCAGCCCGCGCAGGATGAAATCGCGGCTGGCCGGATCAATGGTCCCGCGCACCTCCAGCGCCAGCGCCAGGCCGGACGCGGGTGTGGCGGCCGTGGCGCTGCCGCCGAACACTGCCAGCATTGCCGCCAAAATCAGCGCCGCCAGAATAGGCATAGTGAACTCCCCGCGCGAGTTGTGAATCTGTCGTCAAGAAGCTGTCTGAAAACTAAGGCGATTTCCATAAAAGACCTTACCAGGCAGGTTACCCGTAGGGACACGGCGACACCGTGTCCCTACAGACCCCACAGGTATAATCCTTGCGAGAAATCACCTAACATGTTGATTGTAGGAGCGGCCTTGGCCGCGATTGCTGACCCTCATATCGCGGCCAA
>CALMNY010000428.1 GCA_937872125.1 uncultured Candidatus Competibacteraceae bacterium
GAATTGCCGGCGTTATATTCGATTGCTGAAATCCTGCTGACTAATGATTCGGGGCCGGGCCATTTTTCGGCGGTTACCAAGCTTCGCACCTTCGTTATTTTTGGCCCGGAAACACCCCGTCTGTATGGTTCTCTCGGCAACAGCACGCCAATTTACGCCGGTCTCGCCTGTTCGCCCTGCGTGAGCGCGGCTAACCATCGCAAGACGCCCTGCACCGATAACGTGTGTCTGCAAGTCATCAAGCCGGAGGCTGTGCTGGAACAATTGCGCGATGCCCTGAAGGAAAGGCGTTCCGCGTGACAGAGAGCCGCCGATGACCGCCGCCAGCTTCGCCCTGATTCTGACCGGGGTGCTGCTCAACGCCGCTGCGCAACTGTTGCTGAAGGCCGGTACGAATGCCCTTGGCGTGATCACGCCCACTGCCGCCAACGCGCTGCCGCTGGCCTGGACGATTGCGACCAATCCGCATTTTCTCGGCGGCTTCGCCTGCTACGGCATCAGCGTTTTCGTCTGGATTCTGGCGCTCTCCCGCGTCCCGGTCAGCATCGCCTACCCCATGCTGTCTATCGGTTATGTCGTCAACGCGCTCGCCGCGTGGTATCTGTTCGACGAGGCGTTGACCGGCGGACGCTGGCTTGGCATCGGGTTTATTATCATTGGCGTTTATCTGCTCGCCCGGTCTTCCTGAGAGATTCGTGATGGCATCCCTCCCCTATCTTCCTTTCGCCCGCCCGACCCTGGACGAAGACACCATCGCCGGCGTGGTCGAGGTGCTGCGCTCCGGCTGGATCACCACTGGACCACAGGTCAAGAAATTCGAGGCGGCGCTGTCGGATTACCTGAGTGGTCGGCCAGTGCGGGTGTTGAACTCGGCGACGGCGGCGCTGGAGGTCGCTTTGCAACTGTGCGGCATCGGTCCCGGCGATGAAGTCATCACCCCATCGCAGACCTTTTTTGCCGGCCCCAACATGATCGCCAAGGTCGGCGCGACGCCAGTATTCGTGGACGTGGAACTGGTCAGCCGTAACCTCGATTTCGATTTAGTGGAGCGCGCGATCACGCCACGGACGAAAGCCATCATGCCCACCCACTTCGCAGGATTGCCGGTGGACATGGAGCGGCTGTACACCATTGCCGAGCGGCATGGATTACGGGTGATCGAAGATGCGGCGCTGGCCATCGGTTCGAGCTGGCGCGGGCGGCGGATTGGCAGCTTCGGCGATTTGACCGTGTTCAGCTTCCATCCGAATAAGAACATGACCAGTATTGAGGGCGGAGCGCTGGTTCTGAACGATGAGGCGGAAGCGCGTGAGGTCGAAGTCCTGCGTTTCCATGGCATTACCCGCCGGCCCGACGGCACGCGCGACGTGGCGTTCCCCGGCGGCAAGTTCAATCTGCCCGATGTCAACGCCCGGATCGGTCTTGGCCAACTGGCGCGGCTGGAAGAATTCAACGCCCGCCGCCGCGAACTCGTAGCGGACTACTTCCGCCTGTTTCCCAGCGAGCCGCCCTGCCTGTTGCCGCATCCCGGCCATCCCGGCGACGAAGCCGGCCACAGTTGGAATCTGTTCGCGCCGCTGCTACCGTTGGACCGAATGCGCATGGACCGCCAACAGTTTCGCGCGGCGCTGGAAGCGCGCGGCATCGGCACGGGGATCTCCTACGAAGCGGCGCACCTGACCACGCTGTTCCGCCGTCAGGGTCATCACGAGGGCGAACTGCCGAACACCGAGCGCATCGCCCGTGAAACGGTCACGCTGCCACTGTTCCCGACCATGACCCGCATTGACGTGGAACGGGTGTGCGCGACGGTCGGCGAGGTGTTGGCATGAGCGATCCGCACCTCTCGGTCATCATTCCCGTCTACAACGAACAGGAGACGCTGCCCGCCCTGTTCGCTCGGCTCTATCCGGCGCTGGATGCACTGGACGTATCCTACGAAGTGCTGTTCATCAACGACGGTAGCCGCGACCGCTCAGCGGCGCTGCTGAAAGACCAGTTCCTGGCCCGACCCGACGTCACGCGGGTCATCC
>CALMNY010000429.1 GCA_937872125.1 uncultured Candidatus Competibacteraceae bacterium
GTGTTTCTGTATATGCGGCGATGAGTGGATACGATGCTCGGTGAGCACGGAGAGATGGGGGTACCGATTCGTAGTGATGATGCTGAACCGCTACCGCTTCCGGTGCACCAGGTGCAGCGGGTAGAACTCGAAGTCGTCGCGCTCATCGAACCACGCGCAGCGGACGTGGTAGGGGTACGACAACGATTCCTTCATTTTGGGGCCACAAGGCTGTAGCTCTCATGCAAGTTCAGAAAAAAGAAGGAATCCTTACGCCTACCCGTCTTGTCGTTGAGATAGATCGTTGCCAGGTCGGCCCCGAACGCCTTCCGGGCGCGGGCGCGGACGATGCTGCAGGCGATGGAATCCTGGTTGGCGATGCCGGTCACCAGGGCCTCCTTCCCTTTCAGGGGCTCCCGGTCGATGGTCAGCGGCGCGAGGGCGGGATCGTTGAGTTCGATACTTTGGCCAGGCCATCGTCATCTCGCAAGCCGCGCTCCGGGGTTGGGATACCCGCCGAAGGGTTCTGGAGTAATTCTCTTAGGCGATTTCCATAAAAGACCTTACCAGGCCGACCTCTGTAGGGACACGGCGCCGCCGTGTCCCTACGGGTCCTACAGGTATAATCTTTCCAGGAAATCACCTTAAGGCCAGGTTAGGCGGGGGTATCCAGTGACGTTCTCCCGCTCAGAGTGACCTGGATATCCAGACCGGGTTGGCCACCCACCAGGAGGTAGACCCAGGCCGTATTGTACTCGGCGGCGTGGACGGTTTTATCCGGCCTGCCATATTCCAGGAGCGTGAATTCCCGGTCATAGAGGTACCAGACACCGGCTCCGGCAATGGTCAGGGCCGAGGCTGCCGGCAACCGGCGCCACTCGCCCAGGCCCTCGGAGCCGAGGATTACCCGGTTCTGACCGAGTTCCAGAGGCGGTACGGTCGCCAGGGGACGGTACCGGAGGCTCCCCCAGATGACCCATTCCTCGCCGTCCCGGTCCTCGATCACCAAATTGTTAAGACCCCAACCGTTGTCGAGGGGAATCTTGAGGCACGTGCGGGTGCGATGGTCGCTCTCCCGCGGATCCACGATCTGTGCCAGTTCTATTCCCGCTGTATTCACCAAAGCGGCCAGATAGCCCTCCAGACCCTGGATCTGTCCCAGGCCGAACAGGGGTGACTGGCGGCCCAGGGCCAGGAAGGCGCTGTCCAGGTCATTGACCATCAACCAGCGTTGACCGACGCGCGCCTGCCATCGGGCCGACAGGGGCGGGCCGGCGGGCAGGTCATGGCTATCGGGGAGTTCCATTTTGTAATGTCCGAGCCCGCCGGGCAGGCGTACCGCCAGGTAACGGCGACCGGCGGTTACGACTCGGCGGTACGCGATTTCCGGACGGGTTTCAGCCACCCAGCAACCGTCCTGGCGCAGTTTCAGGCCCTCGATAGCAGGCTGCCATTGACCGTTGATGAACTGCAACAGGGTCAGGGTCCGGTCGGCCTGGGCCTCCAACCGGCGCGGGCCATAACTGCTGGCGTAGAGGCCGGCGATGGCTGCCAGGTCTTGGTCGCTGACCGGGATGGCTGGCCGGGCGGCGGATTCCAGCGGCGCGGGAACGCGGGTGATACTCCCGCGCTCGGCCAGGGCGTTGAGCAGGATACGCTCGGCCAGGACGCCGGCAGTGGTTGCCATGGCCACGCCGTTGGTAAGGATAACCGCGACCGCAAGTCGCTCGTCGGGGGCGACGATGAAATAACTGTGATAATGATCGGCATCGCCCCCCTTGTACCAGGCGGTCACCCCGACCGCCGCCAGTCCGCCTTGGCGAACGCCGTCCCAGCCGAGGCCAAAATGCACGGGATGGTCCGTGATCGGGTTGAACGGCAAATTCGCGGTCTGGTCCCGCCCCATCTCGGCCACGGCCTCGGTGGAGAGGATGCGCCGGTCCCCCAGACGGCCGCCGTTGAGGAACAACATCGCCAACCGTCCCATGTCGCTCGGCGTCGAAAAGAGGCCGCTGGCATAGATGTTGACATATTCCTGCGGCTCGGGCCGGCCGGCGCGATCCAGGGCGGGGGCAAAACTGCCGGAGTCAAAGGGTTCCAGGGCGAAGCGACTGTGCTGCATCCCCAGGGGTTCCAGGATTTCCTGCCTGACGAAGTCGGTGTAGGACTGACCGGTCACCGCAGCGACCAGCAGTTCGATCAGGGTGAAGCCGTCGCTGCAATAGACAGCCATCTCGCCCGGTGCGTGCTTCAGGCGTTCGTGAGCCAGCGCGTCCCGAAACTGGGCGGCGTAGCCGTGAAACGGGATCACGGTCAGGACATTGAGAAAATGCGTACCCTGCAAGCCGGACGAATGGTTGAGCAGCATGCGCACGGTGATGGCGCGATACGCTTCGCCGTCGGCCATGCGGAAGTCGGTTAAATAGCGCACCAGTGGGGCATCGAGTTCGATCAGCCCGCGATCGACCAGGATCATCGCAGCGACTGCTGCGATAACCTTGGTGCAGGAGGCGATGCAAAAGAGGGTTTCCGGGGTCGGCGCCAGGCCTCGGGTCTTGTCCATCGATCCAAAAGCCTCGGCCCAAAGAATGCGCTGGTCATCGACCAGGGCGACGGTGATCGCGGAGGTCTTACTCTCGCTGTTGGCCAGTTCCTTGCGGATGGCGGCGCGGGTATCGGTGAGGGTGGCTTCGTAGGTGAGCGAGAGTCGGTTGGTGATGGGGGGAGTCGGGGTGGTCATAGGGAGCCTTTTCTTTTTCAAAGGTGATTTTTCGCCCCATTGAATCAGAAACAACAGGAATCGTCGGATCAGCTTTGTCTATGGTCATGGCCGCTGCCGGCGCGGATGCCATCAAATACCCCGCAGCTTGCTGCAAGGTCGTTTATTCATAATCAATAATTTGGAGAATAATCAAACTGAACCAGTACCCTTACTCCTTTAGATCAGGCCGCGCCGCATGTCGGCGAGCAGGTTGGCGAAATGGCGCGGGCGCCGTTGTACTCGCCGCCGCCTTCCCACACCTGGAAGGAGCGGGTGTTGCGCACGCGACCGAAACCGGGACCGAAACGCAACATCACTTCGCCGAAGGACACCCGGTTCCGCTGGGTTTCAGCGGCGGATTGGATGATTAGTTCAGCCATTTTTTCTGCCTCGTCATGTGGGTAACGCTCGCGCCCCGGCGGAAGAGGAGCGGGGAGGCGAGGCTGAGTGGTCAACGCGGCTTCAACGCGCTCGCTTCCTTGGCCAGCGCCGTGATCGCTCCCCAATCTTTCGCCGCCAGCGCGGTCTTGGATGTCAGCCAGGAACCGCCGACGCAGGCGACGTTGGGCCGCGCCAGGAACTCCGGCGCGGTCTCCGCCGTGATGCCGCCGGTCGGACAGAAAGTCACGTCCGGGAACGGCCCGGCCAGCGCCTGCAACATCCCGACACCGCCCGCCTGTTGAGCCGGAAACAGCTTCAGTTCGCGAAAGCCGGCGAGCCGGGCGGCGATCACGTCGGACGGCGTCATCACCCCCGGCAACAGCGGCAGGCCGCTTTCCCAGGCCGCTTCGATCAGTGCCGGGGTCAAGCCGGGGCTCACCCCGAAACGGGCGCCGGCATCCCGCGCTTCGGTAAAGTCTTCGGGGCGGGTGAGGGTGCCGACTCCGACGATGGCGTCGGGAACTTCGCCAGCAATCGCCCGGATTGCCGCCAGTGCCGCCGGGGTGCGCAGGGTCACTTCCAGCACCCGTACCCCTCCGGCAACCAGCGCCTTGGCCAAGGGAACCGCGTGCGCCAACTCGTTGATGACGATGACTGGAATCACCGGCCCGACCCGCATGATCTCCTGTAGGCTCAATGGATTCATGACGTACTCCCCGGAGTGAAAATGAAATCAGGATGAACCGGCGCGGCAAAGCTGATCGCCCCCTGCTCCGCCCCGGTCGCGTTGGCGCGAAACACGCCGAACAGCGCGCGCCCCAGGCCGTGCTGGCAATCGCTCAAATCCACCGGTTCCGGCGGACGCTCCGCTAATTCTTGGGCGGACACCCGCGCTTCGAGCACGCCGCGCTCGCCGTCGAGCAAAATCACATCGCCGCTGCGCACCCGGGCCAACGGCCCACTCGCCAGGCATTCCGGCGTGACGTGAATCGCCGCCGGCACCTTGCCGGACGCGCCCGACATGCGGCCGTCGGTGACCAGAGCGACCTTGAAGCCTTCATCCTGCAATACGCCCAGCGGCGGGGTCAGCTTGTGCAACTCCGGCATCCCGTTGGCGCGCGGTCCCTGGTAACGCACTACGGCCACGAAGTCGCGCCGGAGCTCGCCCCGGTCGAACGCGGCCATCAGCGCCTCTTGATCGTCGAACACCAGGGCGGGTGCTTCCACCACCCGATGTTCCGGCTTCACCGCCGAGGTCTTGATCACCGCCCGGCCGAGATTGCCGCGCAACAACTTCAATCCACCGTCGGGACTGCACGGCCGCGCGGTGGGACGCAATACGCTCTCGTCGCCGCTCAGCTTCGGCGCCGGACGCCAAGTCAGTACGCCATCGTCCAGAACCGGCTCCTCGCGATAATGCGCCAGGCCTTCGCCGGCGACGGTGAGCACGTCGCCGTGCAGCAATCCTGCGTCGAGCAATTCGCCGATGAGAAAGCCCATGCCGCCGGCGGCGTGGAAATGGTTCACGTCGGCCTTGCCGTTGGGATAGCCCTTGGCGAGCAGTGGCACGACCGCCGA
>CALMNY010000430.1 GCA_937872125.1 uncultured Candidatus Competibacteraceae bacterium
AAGATGAGGAACTCGTCGATCTCCACGGCTGACACCGTGAGTTTCGAGATCTCCAACCAGCCCGATTGCCTGATCAGCGGCTCGATCATAGAGCAATTAAACCGCCAAGACGCCAAGATCGCCAAGTCATTCATTACGTTTGAGGAGGAGTACCCCGGTTCAATGGTTTAATCACAAATGACAAATTTTGCCTGATCCGCCCCGGGCGGCTGGCATTGAGTTGGTGGCGCCGGCCGTTGCGGCTGCGTGATCCGGCGACGGCGACGTACCTTCACGAGGTTTCCGTTCCTCGTGGAGGTGCCTATGAAGCCGTCATGGCAAGTGCGCCGATCGCTGCAGACGAGCCCGGATGGGGCGCGGCGGTGGGATCGGGCTTACCAGCACCTGCTGCGTTGGGCGATGCTGACCGAGCAGGAGGTGACTGATGAGTCTGGCGATTGATGTCCGGGTTTCGACGCAACGTCAAGCCCAAACCCAAACGATCGAGCAGCAGCTGGAGCGGTTGCGAGCCCACCTTTGGAGCCAGGGCTGGGAACTGGCCCCGGAGCACGTTTTCCGCGACGACGGCTACAGCGGGGCGAGTCTGAACCGACCGGGCTTGGATCGCTTGCGGGATGCGGTCCGGGCCGCGGAGGTGGATCGGGTGTTGATCACCGACCCCGACCGGCTGGCGCGCAACTACGTCCATCAGATGGTATTGTTGGAAGAACTGGAGCGGTGGGGCTGCCAGGTCGTGTTTCTGGACCGGCCGATGAGCCAGGATCCCCACGACCATCTGCTGCTGCAAATTCGCGGGGCGGTGGCGGAATACGAGCGGACGCTGATCGCCGAGCGGATGCGTCGGGGACGACAGATGAAGCTGCGGGCGGGGAGCTTGCTGCCGTGGACCCGGCCGCCGTATGGCTATCGGGTGGATCCGGACCATCCCCGCGATCCGGCGGGGGTGCGGGTGGAGCCGGCCGAAGCGGCGGTGGTCCAGGACCTGTTTGCCCGGTATGACGAACCCTCGGTCAGCCTGTTCGCGCTGACGCGGCACGTGCAAGCGCTGGGGGTGGTGACGCCGCGCGGTGGGTCGCGCTGGAACCCGGCGACGGTTCGCGGCCTGTTGACCAACCCGGTCTATACCGGCCAGGTCTACGCCGGCCGCTTCCGGTCGGCGGCGCCCCAGATTCGCCGTTCGGCGACCCATCCGATCGGTCATCCCTCCGGTAGTGTCAAGACGCTTCCGCCGGAGGAGTGGATTCCGGTGGCCATGGTTCCATCCCTGATCAGCCTCGAGCAGTTTGCCCGCGTGCAGGCCAAGTTGGCTCAGAACCAGTCCTTGGCCCGCCGCAACAACCACGCGCACGACTATTTGCTGCGGGCTTTGGTCAGTTGTGGGGTCTGCCAGTACAGTTGTCAGGGCCGGTGGTCGCCACCGGGTTATGCGTACTATCTTTGTCAAGCTAAAATCAAGCCGCACTGGACCGATCGCGGCCAACGCTGCCTGGCCCGCTATATCCCGGCCGATGCCTTGGATGCGTTGGTCTGGGACGATTTATGCGTGCTGCTCGCCCATCCCGAGAGCATCGCCTACGCGCTGGAGCGCGCCCGTGGGGGACATTGGCTGCCCCAGGAGTTGCAAGCCCGCCGGGAACAGTTGCACCGGGGCCAAGTCCACCTCGAGGGTCAGATCGAGCGGTTGACCCAAGCCTATCTGGCCGCCGTGATCGCCCTGCCCGAGTACCAGCGCCGACGACAGGAGCTGGATCAGAAAATCCAAGCCTTGGCCACCCAAGCCCAGCAACTTGATGCTCAAGTCGACCAGCATACCGAACTGGCCGGACTGACCACTTCGATCACCGCGTTTTGCCAGCGCGTCCGAACTGGCTTGACCCACGCCACGTTCGCGCAAAAACGCACGCTCGTCGAACTGCTGATCGATCGGGTCGTGGTCACCAACGACGAGGTCGAAATTCGCTACGTTATCCCCACCAGCCCCGCCGGCGAGCACACCCGCTTTTGTCATTTGCGTAAAGACTATTTCACCCATCCAGTGAACACTGAATTCCGAGAAACTTGGTGTTTTTCTTGGCGTCTTGGCGTCTTGGCGGTTCCAGTTACCACGTCGGTCCCTGTCCCGGAACGAAGGACGATGGCGCCAGCTTCGGACCGCGCGCCGGTTTCATCCGCTGTTCGATTTCTTCGGGGGCGGGGCGGGGTTCCGCCAGGATCAGGGCCAGCAGTTCCCGCAGCTCCTCGCAATAAGCGTCGGTCAGCAGCGCCAGCGCAGCAAAGAACCGGGTTCGGCATCGCTCTGCTACCCGCCGGGCGAACAGCGGCAGCCAGCGCAGCAGGTGCTCGTCCATGAACCGGGCGGCTTCAGGCAGGGTATCGCCCCGCTCGGGGGCAACCAGATGGGCCAGGAACTGAAGTTCCAGGGCGAGATGATCCTCGGGGCAGTGGCGCCAGTCGCCGGCGGTCAGGCCATGGCGGGCGTACCAGGCCCGGACCTGAAACATCGGCTCCTGCCGCATCAAATGGTCCTCGTCCAGCCAGACCGATTCGTGCGGCGAGGCCCCGTAGGCATGAGTGAGGTAGATGTCGGCGTAGTCGGCGGCGAATTGGTCGAGAACGGCTTGATTCAACTCCACCGCTAAATCCGCAAGCGCCGCCGCCATCGCATTGACGCCTTCCTGGCCCACCGGCGAGTGTAATTCCAGACCGAGGGAGAGTTCCACCCTCTCCCCCAACCCCTCTCCCGCTTGCGGGCTAGGGGAGACTGACGGCCTCCCTCCCGGTTCTTCAGCCGCATTTCCCTCTCCCCCATTCATGGGGGAGAGGGTCAGGGAGAGGGGGTCCACCGCCCACCGCAGCGCCTCCAGCCGTTCGCGGCTGGGCTCGGCATGGTGTAGCAGGGCGAAGGACAGCAAGTCCTCGGCGACCAGGCGCCGGAAGGGGTCGAGGGTGACGGATGGGCCGGCCTCCGGTTCCCCGGAGACCGCGTCCACCTCCGCCCTCATTCCACCTGGCCCTTGCTGTGGGGGACGAACACCATCGAGGGGTTGGTCAACTCGGGGTTGGGGAAATTCTTGATCTGCCGGACCGGCTTGTTGTCGTTCGGCCCCAGCGCCTTGGTCTCCCATTCCCCGGTGCGGAGCTTGTCCACCGGCCCGATGTCCAACACCCGCATCATGCAGGCCATGACGCAATACGGTTTGCGGCCGGCTTCAATTTCGTCCACGCACATATTGCACTTCTTGACGAGATGATCGCTGGGATCGTACTGCGGCTCCCCATACGGACAGGCCGCTTCGCAGCGCCGGCAACCGATGCACAGGGTCGAATCGATGTCGACGACGCCGTTGTCCTTGCGCTTCCAGATCGCCCCGGTCGGGCAGGTCGGCAGACAGGCCGGCTCGGCGCAGTGGTTGCAGGAGATATTGACCTTGTAGGCGAACACGTCGGGATACGTGCCGCCTTCCACGTACATCACCCGCCGGAAGCGCGGGCCGGCGGGCAGGCCGTTCTTATCCTTGCAGGCGATCTCGCAGGCCCGGCAGCCGATGCAATCAACGTTGTTGTGGATGAAACCCAACTGCAGGTCCGGCTTCACCGGCGTGTAGGTTTCCTTCTTGCGGCGCACGACGGCGTCCTTGATGGCAGCCGCTTGTTCGGGGGCTTTGGCCTCAGCCATGGCGTCAACTCCTCAGGGCGTCACAGATCGCGTCTAAAGATGTACGAGCGGGCCGTGGCCAGCTTGTCCCACCCCGGCCGGTGCGCGAGGTTGGTCTTCTTCACGTCCGCCAGCACGGTGTTGTAGGCGAACGCGCCCGCTGGACTGGGCTCGTCGAGCGTGAGGAAGTCGGGATTGCCGGCGCGGTCGATGCCGTTTTCGTCCAGATCCATCCAGACCCCTTCGTGCAGGACGATGACGCCGGGCATGCAGCGTTCGGTTACGTAGACCGGCACTACCACCTTGCCCCGGTCGTTAAAGACCTCGACCGTGTCGCCCATCTGAATGCCCAGCCGCTTGGCGTCGGCAGCATTCATGGTCAGTTCCTGCTCGTAGGTTTCCCGCAGCCAGGCGCAGTTGTTGAAGATCGAATGGGTGCGCCAGCGCGGATGCGGCGAGATCAGATGGAAGGGGTACTTCTTCGCCTTCTCGCTGCCGGCGAATTCCCAGGGCTCCACCCATTTCGGGATCGCCGGGATCGGATAGCCGTACTGGGTCCGGGTCCAGTCCTTGATCTGCGCGAGCTGGGTCGAGAAGATTTCGATTCGGCCCGAGGGGGTCTGGAACGGCACGCCCTGCTCGATTTGGGCGCGGAACGCCACGTGCGGCTGGGGCAGCTTGAACTTGTACACGCCGCGCTGCTTGAACTCCTCCCAGCTCATGGTCACGCCCTGATGGTGCATGACCTTCTCCTCCCACCACGCTCTCAGATACGCCTCGTCAACGTTGTCATCAATCAGAAAGTAGTCGCGGTTGGCGCGGGGGTTGTACTGCGGCCCGAAACCCAGCCGGTAGGCCAGTTCGGTGAAGATCTGGAAGTCGGTCTTGCTCTCGCCCATCGGCTGGATGACTTTCGGCCGGTGGATGTAGTAATGCCCCTTGTACCAGGGGAGGGCGACGTCGTGGCGCTCAAAATGGGTCGCCACCGGAAAAAGTACGTCGGCCCACAAGCCCGAGGGCGTGATGGTGCTGTCCATGCACACCACCAGGTCGAGTTTTTTGATCGCCTGGATTTCCTTGTTGATATTGGTGAGCTGGTTGAACCAGTCGGACCCCTGCCAGA
>CALMNY010000431.1 GCA_937872125.1 uncultured Candidatus Competibacteraceae bacterium
GAGTATTACCGAGTCTAAACGGACTCCGCTGCATCCAGCCGCCGCCACACGCACGCCCCCCCGCTGCTTTTGTCCAGCAGGTCAAGATAGTTCGCATGAGCAGCGCATTCCTCGGCGTCGGCGCGGATTACTGCCAGGGATGACCGATTTTGACGCAACGCCCGCTGGGCTTGGCCATGATTCAGCGTCGCGCTGGCGGCGGTCGCCGGCACGAACAACGAATCCTGCTGGCGAGTCATCGCCAGATAGACATCGGCCAGGATTTCCGCGTCCAGCAGCGCGCCGTGCAGGGTGCGCTGGGAATTATCAACGTTGTAGCGTTTGCACAGCGCATCCAGGCTGTTGCGCTGGCCCGGATGGCGCTGTCGGGCCATCAGCAGGGTATCCTCGACCGTGCAAATCTGTTCCAGCACGGTCTGGCCGCGCCCGCACCGCCGCAGTTCGTGGTTGAGAAACCCCAGATCGAACGGCGCGTTGTGAATAATCAGCTCGGCGCCCCGAATAAAATTCAGCAACTCGTCAGCGATGTCGGGAAAACGCGGCTGACTGGCAAGAAATTCGTTAGTGAGGCCATGCACCCGAATCGCATCGTCATCAATCGCGCGGTCAGGTTGCAGGTAGACATGAAACCGGCGTTGAGTCAACCGCCGGTTCAGCAACTCGATACAGCCGATCTCAATGACTCGATGACCCTGCGCGGGATCGAGCCCCGTGGTTTCGGTGTCGAGGACGATTTGACGTTCATTCATGGGCTACGGATTGCCTCGGATCCCATGGGCTTTCAATTGATTGCGCGCGGCCGTGGCCAATTGATCCACCCGCTCGTTCTCGGGATGGCCGCTATGGCCGCGCACCCATTGCCATTCGACCTGGTGCGGGGCCAGCGCCGCTTCCAGCCGTTGCCAGAGGTCCACGTTCTTGACCGGCTGGCGGTCGGCGGTCTTCCAGCCGCGCTTCTTCCACGCCGCCAGCCATTCAGTAATCCCCTTCATCACATACTGGCTATCCGTGCAGATATGCACTTGCGCTGGCCGTTTCAGCGATTCCAGGCCGTGGATGACCGCCAGCAACTCCATCCGGTTGTTGGTGGTGGCCGGCTCAGCGCCTGACAGCTCCTTTTCCTGTCCCCGGTAGCGCAATAGCGCGCCCCAACCGCCGGGGCCGGGATTGCCGGAGCAGGCCCCATCGGTAAACAGAAATACGCAGTCTTGTCCGGCGACGGGTTCCCCCCGGTGGTTCTGATCGTTCACGCTGCTCCTCGCTGCCTGGAAATGGCTTCGACTACCGATTTGAATGCGGGATGATAACTGCTTTACCCTATGGGGAAACTATGGCGGCGATAGCCTCTGTCCATGGGCAAACCGCGCCGTTCCGGTGGCATCCCGGACCGCTTAATGATAACCTTAACGGGCATGGTGAAACCGGCCCCAAGGGCCGCGCCCGGCCAATCTCCAACGCGGACGGTGGCCTGCCAGCCCCGTTTTCAGGCTCTTCAACCCCATCACACTGAACAACCAACAGGAGAGTCCATAAGATGGCAATCGCTCATGATGGTAAAAATCGGACCAGCAACCACAAGCTATTGAAATGGGTGGATGAAATCGCCGCCCTGACCCAGCCCGACCGCATCCACTGGTGCGACGGCTCGCAGGCGGAATACGACCGGCTGTGCGATGAGATGGTGAAAGCCGGCACCTTCATCAAGCTCAATCAGGAAAAGCGGCCCAACTCCTATCTCGCCCGCTCCCATCCGTCCGACGTAGCGCGGGTCGAGGATCGCACCTTCATCTGCTCGGCATCGAAGGAAGATGCCGGCCCGACCAACAACTGGGCGCCGCCCGCCGAAATGCGCGAGCAGCTTAAGAAACAGTTTGCTGGCTGCATGCGCGGCCGCACGATGTATGTCATTCCGTTCAGCATGGGGCCGATTGGCAGCCCAATCGCCCACATCGGCATCGAAATCACCGACTCGGCCTACGTCGTGACCAACATGCGGATCATGACCCGCATGGGTCAACAGGTGCTCGACGCGCTGGCCGACGGCTTCTTCATTCCCTGCGTCCATTCCGTCGGCGCTCCGCTGGTGCCGGGCCAGAAGGACGTGCCCTGGCCGTGCGAGCCGGACATCGGCCGCAAAGCCATCGTGCATTACCCTGAAACCCGCGAAATCTGGTCCTACGGTTCGGGCTACGGCGGCAACGCCCTGCTGGGCAAGAAGTGCCTGGCCCTGCGCATCGCCTCGGCGATGGCCCGCGACGAAGGCTGGCTGGCCGAACACATGCTGATCCTGGGTCTCGAATCGCCCAGGGGCGAGAAGACCTACGTCGCGGCGGCTTTCCCCAGCGCCTGCGGCAAGACCAACCTGGCCATGATCATCCCGCCCAAGGGCTTGGTGAACTGGAAGGCGCTGACCGTCGGCGACGACATCGCCTGGATCAAGCCGGCGCCGGACGGCACGCTGCGCGCCATCAATCCCGAAGCGGGATTCTTCGGCGTGGCTCCCGGCACCTCCTACGATTCCAACCCCATGGCGATGGAATCGGTCAAGGCCAATTGCATCTTCACCAACGTCGTGCTGACCGACGACGGCGATGTGTGGTGGGAAGGCATGGGCGTGGAGCCTCCGGCGCACGGGATTGACTGGCAGGGCAACGACTGGACGCCGGACAGCGGTCGGCCGGGCGCACACCCCAATTCCCGCTTTACTGCGCCCGCCGGGCAGTGCCCGACCATTGACCCGTCCTGGGAAGATCCCGCCGGCGTGCCGATTTCGGCGTTCATCTTCGGCGGTCGGCTGTCCAAGACCTTCCCGCTGGTCTACCAGGCCTACGACTGGAACCACGGCGTGTTCATGGCGGCCACCATGGGTTCGGAAGCCACCGCGGCGGCCATCGGCGTGACCGGCATCCGGCGCGATCCGTTCGCCATGCTGCCGTTCTGCGGCTATAACATGGCTGATTATTGGTCCCACTGGATCAGCATGGGCAAGAAGCCTGGCGTCAAGTTGCCCAAGATCTTCCGGACCAACTGGTTCCGCAAGGACGCCAACGGCAAATTCGCCTGGCCTGGCTACGGTCAGAACATGCGGGTGCTCGAATGGATCCTGGAACGGGTCCATGACCGTGTCGGCGCCGCGGAAAGCCCCTTTGGCTACATGCCGCGCTACGAAGACATGGACTTCAAAGGCATGGATTTCTCCAAGGCGCAATTCGAGGCCATCACCAGCATCAGCCGCGCCGAGGCGGCCACCGAGGTTGAGGATATCAAGGGCTTCTTCGAGAAGTTCGGCGAGGCGTTGCCGCCGGAACTGGAAGCCCAGCGCCAAGAGTTCGGCAAGCGGGTTGAAAAAGCTCCCGAAGTATGGCGCGTGGTTGAAGCGGCCTAAACGCCGGACAAGCGTGGATCATCAAAACCACGCTTGCAGGGGTTAGCCACAAAAAAGCCGGCGCAAGCCGGCTTTTTTTGAGAGCGCGCGTATTCACCACATCTCAGCCAAATCTCGCAAAAAAGTACTCAATAACCCTGTCCCTGCCAATCCACCTTGAGTCGCTTAACCGGTTTCGTCATGCTTTTAAATTCTGGTTGTCTGATGCTGTTCACTCCCCGAAAACTCCACGGGCTACTTGTCGTTTTGACCCTGCTCATGATGGGCAGCGCTCGCGCCAACCTCTTCGAGGAGGGCG
Organism: uncultured Candidatus Competibacteraceae bacterium; assembly: GCA_937872125.1. GTDB lineage: Bacteria > Pseudomonadota > Gammaproteobacteria > Competibacterales > Competibacteraceae > Contendibacter. Next base: position 3,684 of record CALMNY010000431.1, read on the forward strand.
ATATCCTTATGGTGCAGGCGGCTCCTGACGCTATTCATTT
>CALMNY010000432.1 GCA_937872125.1 uncultured Candidatus Competibacteraceae bacterium
AGCGTCGCCAGGGCCACCGGCAACACCCGGTCGAGATCGTAGAGCCAGGGACCGAGGGTGAGGGGAACCAGCGGCGAATGGGCGGTTAATTCCAACCATTCGGCTTCATCGTCAGCCTGTTCGAATTCCCGCTCCATGGCGGTGACCGCCAGTTCACCGGCTTCCAGGTCGAGCACGATATCGAAGCTGTACAGCCGGCGAATCCGTCGCGGCGGGTGGTCGGCGCAGCCGCGAAACGTATAGCGGAACTCCGGCCTGAGGAGGGTTCCAGCGCGGTCCTGGTCCAGTTCCACCACCACGGCTTCCAGCACCGCGTGCGGAGCGGTGCGCCGGGCCAGCGGCAGAATCTGCTCGTAGCCGGCGCGCACCGTCTCAATCGCGACGGGTGCAGGCAGCGGCTGACAGGTGACTTCGATGCCGGGCGCGCCGCCGACGAATGCAGTGGCGTCCAGGCCATGCTCGGCGAGCAGGCGGCGGGCGCGACGGTCGGCAGCGCGCAGATGCAGACCGGCCAGCGGCCACGCCTGGCGCCAGACCCCCACCAGCGCGCCCCACAGATTCAGCCGGGCCATGCCCGCCGCTGGGTCGGGCCGCAGCCAGCCCCGCGCGATCAGGGCCTGGATTTCCCGGCCATAGCTGTCGGCCAGCAGACCCGCCGGATCGCGGGCGGCCTGTTCGACTTTAGCCACATTGACCGGCTGGCCCAGGGCGGCGACCAGGTCGTGGTGCAGGGTCTGCAAGGCGCGAGGATCCCAGACATCCTTGAGTTGTAACCGGGCCAGATAATCCGGGGCCGGCAGACTGTAGGGCAGGTTGAGATTGTTGGTGGTCAGCACTCGACCGTCGTGAAATTCGGTGGCGAATTCGATAAAAGTTTGGGCTGGGCGGTGGCCGCTGCTGAACTCAACGTGCGCCGCAATGGCGCCAATGCCCTGTTTCGGCTGGCCCAGCAGCCGCAGCCACAGCACCGCATTCTGGATCAGACTGTCGCAGCGAAAATCGCCGTAATGGACGAAACCATCGGCGGCCAGCGCTTCAGCAGCGTCGGTCAGCGCGATCCAGGCCGCATCAGGCAGATCGGCCTCCTGGATCGGGGCGAAGTGCGGTCGCAACGGCTGGCGGAGGCGGAGCAGGACCAGCGGTACGCCCAGCAGCATTTGCAGCAGCAGAGCGAAGGGCGCGACCAGCCATTTGAGCGCACGGACCAGCAGCACCAGTGCAAGCGAGGGCAACAACACCAGCGCGCGTAGCAAGGAGAACAGGAAGCGGCGCACGGCTCAGGCCTCTTCGTCCAGCCGGCCCAGGCTGAAGAACTGGCCCTGGCTCCATACCCCATAGTCCCGCCCGTGGGCATCGGGCCGCTCTTCGCCCTGTTCGACCAGTTCCAGGAACACCGCCCGGGTCAGCAGGGCGCGCAACCGGCCGCGCACGTGGACATACGGAGACGGTTCGCCGTCCGGCGTCCGATACTCGACCATCAGCGGATGTTCAGGACCGGCGACAACGACATCGCCAACATTAGTGGTGAAGGTGAGAATCTGGTTACGCCCCTGACCGGTGGCGTCGAGCCGCACGGCCAGAAAGGGCGCGTCATCTACCCGGATGCGCCACTTTTCCACCGGCGTGACCAGATAGTAATGACCATCCTCGTCGCGGCGCAGGATGGAAGCAAACAATCGCACCAGCGCCTCACGCTGGAACGGCGCGCCTTCGTGGAACCAGGTTCCGTCGCGGGCGATGCGCAAATCCATTTCGCCGCTGAGCGGCGGATGCCAGCGTTCCACGGGGGGGAGGGGGCGGTTGGCCGGCAGTTGGGTGGCTAAAGTAGCGGGGTCGGGTCGGGAAGGGGACATGGGTTCCAGCATGGGTAGTCGGGAATCATTCATAATATATATGAATGATTAAAGCCCATGGTGAAGAACCTGAGTCTGGAGTACGGCGGCGCTGCCCTCCCCGCAGGGGGAGGGGGGAAGCGAGGAGGATTAGCCCTCGATGGTGGCCTGCTGCAAGTCGCGGTAGACGCGCATGACCTTTTCGGGGTAGGCCGAGCGGCGCAGATGCAGGCTGCCGTTGTATCGGAGCAGCGCCCGCCGCAGGTTGCCGGACTGGTTATCGAGGTAGTCTGCCAGAATCCGGGCGCCGGTATGGATATTCTTGGCTGGATCAAACAGGGCGTGCCTGCCGCCGATCTCCCGGACTTTGCTGGAATGGGGGCCGGGCATGACCTGCATCAAACCGCGAGCGCCCACCCGACTGACAGCCCGCTCCTTGAACGTGGATTCTACGGCGATGATGGCGAGAATGAGTTCCGGCTCCACCTGGTGCGTTTCGCCGCTGCGAATCGCCGCCGCCACAATCTGTTGCGCCTTGTAGTCCGGGATTTGATACCGGCTCTGGATGTGTCCGCTGAGCCGGGCGATCCTGCGCTGTTGGGCGGATGCCGCGGCGCTGGCGGTATCAGAGGGGATGAGTTTCACCCCGCGTTGCTCGGTGGCGGCTGTGGCTACCGTCACAGGATGGGTGGCGTTCGTGGCCTCCTCACCACGGACTGTCTCCAGCGATTGAGCCAAAGTTGTTGCGGGCATCAACATGACTGCACACAACAGACCCGACTTAAGGGTCAGAGTAAGCCGATCCTTGACGCATTCCGTGAATTCCATAAGACCTCCGTCGTTAATCAGTACGAACTGATAGTGCTCGATGGATTCGTATCCCGCACCGGCGAGGGGTTTCCTAACCCGGATCGGCTGACGCCGATCTCCGCGAACCCGACCTAAGCAACTCCGGGCCGAGGCCTGCCGAGCCTGGCTTCCGGTGTCGCCTGACGTTCCCAGGGCAGTGTTAGCAACGTAACTGGCCTATGGCAGGAACTTACTGCAGTACAGCATGGGGCGGTATGAAAGCATGATCGAAAAACATTTTGCAAGTATCTAATTGGCAAATGAATATTTTCAGGAGGTCTAGAGTACAGATTCTAATCAGCGATCATTTTTTATTTTTAATTTTAAAAACAAATAGTTAATATAAAATTTGTTTTTTTGACAAAAAATGGAAATGTTGTTATAAAACAAAAAGTTAAAAAATTTTTCATTTTTGATAAATAAGACCGATTCTCAGGTAAGAAATGATCGCGGGGGAAAGTGGATGGCTGTTGCAAAAATACAAATCCAATAATAAAATTATTTAATAAATTCAGCTAGTTATGAAAATTTTTCATTACTGGCTAACATAATGATTTTTTAATCTAAGTTTTTGAAAAATAAATATTTTAATAAAAAGCACTGTAAATGTAATGGATCAAACCTTATGGAATAAGCAACACTCCGCTGAGGGCGGCGCGCGGCTGACAACAAGGGTAAGGTATGATGACCACCCTACCGGTATGAACACGGGCCCCTGGCCTGTCCAGTCGCCTGACCGGGAAACAAGATCAATGAGGCCGATCCGGAGATAAGACGATGGGTAACCGACTTTCCAAAATCTACACGCGCACCGGCGACGGCGGCACGACAGGGCTGGGCAATGGCGAACGGGTCGCCAAGGACTGCCCGCGCATCGAGGCCATCGGCGCGGTGGATGAATTGAATTGCGCCATCGGTCGGGTGCTGGCGCACGACCTGCGCGAGGAGATTCGCACTTGTTTGCAAGAAGCACAGCACAAGCTGTTTGATCTGGGCGGGGAATTGAGCATTCCCGGCTATCAGGCGGTGCGGGAGGAAGACGTGACGCGGCTGGAAGCGGTGCTGAACGAATTCAACACCCAGTTGCCGCCGCTCAAGGAATTCATCCTGCCCGGCGGTGGCCGGGCGGCGGCGGATTGCCACATGGCGCGGGCGATCTGCCGCCGCGCCGAACGTCGGGTGGTATCGCTGGCGCGGGATGAGGAGGTCGGTGAGTCAGTGCAGGTCTATCTGAACCGGCTGTCGGATTTATTGTTCGTGCTGTGCCGAATTCTGGCCCGCGATGACGGCGGGGTCGAGGTGCTGTGGCGCAACCCGAATCGGGCGAATAAAGGCTAAAGGCGAAAGGCGAAAGGCGAAAGGAGTAGGGTACGCAATGCGTACCCAGGTTGTGGAAATTCCCCTCCTTGGCAAGGAGGGGTGGCGCACAGCGCCGGGGTGGTTCGACCGTGGCGATTCCAAAACTCAGATAGGATCGCTATATCTTCACTTTTCCAGGACATACCGCCCCGGCGCTGCTTCCAGGGGCGGATAGTCAGCGCTGCCGAACGGCGGCGGCGGTCCCAGCGGACCGCAGCGTTCGCTCAGCCAGCGCGTCCAGTCTTCCCACCAGGAGCCGGACGCTTTTTCGGTTTTTTCCCGCCATGCCGCTGCATCGCTCCGGTGAGTGGCGTCGCCGACCCAGTAGCGCCGCTTGGGCGGCGTGACGGGTGGGTTGATGATGCCGAGAATGTGGCCGGACGTGGCCAGCACGTAGCGCGCCGGCCCGCCGGTCAGGCCGCACAGCCGGAAGGTCTGCTTCCAGGGCGCGATGTGATCCTGCTCTGCTCCCACTACGTATAACGGTTGCTGGATCGTGCCCAGGTCGAGCCGCCGCCCGCCGAGGTCCAGACTGCCCTGCGCCAGCCGATTGTTCAAATAGAGTTCGCGCAGGTAAAACTCGTGCATCGCCGCCGGCATCCGCGTGGTGTCGCAGTTCCAGAACAGCACGTCGCTGGGCGGCAGTTCCTCGCCGTACAGATAGCTATGGATCACGTAGTGCCAGATCAGGTTGTTGGGCCGCAACAGGCGGAACGCGCCCGCCATGTCGGCGCCGTCCAGATAGCCGGCCGCGTTCATGCGCTGCTTGAGGAATTCAAAGCTGGATTCGCTTAAAAACGCCCCGATTTCGCCCGGATCGCTGAAATCCACCAGGGTGGTGAATGTAGTCCAGTGCGCAACCGGATGGGTGGCGCGGTCGGCGGGATCGGCATTCAACCAGGCCAGCAGCATCGCCAGCGCGGGCCCGCCCAGGCAGTAGCCCGTGGCGTGAACCTGGGGGACGCCGCAGATGGCGCGGGCCGCCTCCAGCGCCGGCCGCAGGCCCTGCAACAGGTAATCATCCAGCGTCATGGCCCGGGCCTCGGGACCGGGATTTTTCCAACTGGTGATGAACACGGTGAAGCCCTGACCGACCAGATAACGAACCAGGCTGTTCTCCGGGCTGAGGTCCATGATGTAGTACTTGTTGATCCACGGCGCGACCAGCACGACCGGCATGGCGCGAACCTGGTCGGTGGCTGGTGCGTACTGGATCAGTTCTAGCAGCTCGTTGCGCAACACCACTTGGCCTGGTGTGGCGGCCAGATCGCGGCCCACCTGGAACGCATCCGGCTCGACCATCCGCACATCCTCAACGGCGGCATCGCGCAGCCAGTGTTGCAACCCCCAGAGGATGCTGTAGCCATGGCTGGCGAACGCGCGCCGCAGCGCTTCGGGATTGGTCCAGAAGAAGTTGGAGGGCGCGATGGCGTCCAGCCATTGCCGAACCCAGAACGCCGCGCGCCGCCGCCGGGTCGGGTCTATGTCCTCGGTGGTGTAAATGGCGTCTTCCAGCCAGCGGCCATAGAGTAGATAGATTTCCTTGAGATAGGCGAAGCCGGGATGGTCCATCCAGGCCGGGTCTTGAAAGCGTTGGTCGTGGATGACAGCGGGTATGGCCGGCTCGCTACGGAGGCCCAGACTGGTTCGGGCGAAATGCTCGTGAACCCGGTGCGTGTCCAGGGCCAGCCCGTGCAGGCTGGCGGCCAGCCGCTCCGGTTGCCGCAACCAGGCCTGCTGCACCGCCAGGCTGGAACCGATGATGTCGAAGGGGTCCAGCGGTGACCCCGATGAGGGAGAAGCGGAAGGCGTGTCGGACGACTGGGCGTTCATGCGGATTCTCCTGCGCCACGGGGGAAGGGGCGCCGTTTTTTCCCTGCTTATTGTAATCCATTAGCCGCCCGGTGGCCGGGTGAGACGCCAGCACTGGTGAATTTTCGGGTGGCGGGCGAAGTCGGGTGGCAGGGTGCGCCGGCTCCAGTCCTCGATATCGAGCTC
>CALMNY010000433.1 GCA_937872125.1 uncultured Candidatus Competibacteraceae bacterium
TGGAGCGGGCGCCGCTGGCGCAATTCGTCGTGACGCCGATCAGCGGCAAACTCAAACATGTAGTGGATTTGCGGCAGGAGGACCATTCGGCATGATCGTCTACGAACTGGAAACCCTCGTTGCTCTGGCGCGGGCGCGGACGCCCTACTACCGCGCGCTGTACGCCGGCGTGCCGGACAGCGGCTGGACGCTGGCCGATCTGCCGCCGGTGGACAGCAAGACCTTCTGGGACGCGGCGGAGACCGGCGCGGTGCTGACCGGCCAAATGACCGACGGTACGGCGTTCAAGAGCGGCGGCACCACCGGCAAGCCCAAATTCTCCATTTACCGCGCCAGCGAATGGGACAGCTTCTGCGAAGTGTTTGGCCGAGGGATGGCGGCGGGCGGCCTGCATCCCGGCGAGCGGCTGGCCAATCTGTTCTACGCTGGTGACCTGTACGCTTCGTTCCTGTTCATCACTCATTCGCTGGAACGTTGCGGGGTGCCCGTGGTGCATTTCCCGCTGGCCGGGCGGGTGGACGCCGACATGCTGCATCACACCGTCGCTCATTTCGCGGTGGAAACCCTGGCTGGCGTGCCGACCACCCTGCTGGGGCTGGCCGCCACCCTGGCGGATGAGGGCGTGACGCTGCCTTCGGTGCGGCGCCTCCTGTTCGGCGGCGAAACGCTCTATCCCGATCAGGCGGTCACCTTGCGGCGGGTGTTCCCCAACGCCCGCACTGCTTCGGTCGGCTACGCTAGCGTGGACGCCGGCCTGCTCGGTTACGCCAGTCCCGACTGCGGCTGGAACGAACACCGGGTATTCGGCACGGCGACCCTCATGGAACTCATTGATGAGAGCAGCGGCGAGCCGATCACCGCACCGGGCCGGCCCGGCAAAGTGCTGATCACCAACCTGACCCGGTTGCTGATGCCGGTCATCCGCTATCCGGCCGGCGACCGGGCCGAATGGGTGGAGCCGGAGGGAACGCCGGATCGCAAGTTCCGGCTGCTGGGCCGCTCCGAGGAAGGCGCGCGCATCGGGGTGGTCTCGCTGTACTTCGAGGATGTTCACGCGGTGCTGGAGCCGTTCCAGGCCGAACTGAACGCCAGCGGTTTCCAATTGCTGATCCAGCATCACGACCAGCGCGACGAACTCACGGTGCGGATCGCCGCGCCCCTGCCCGCCGAAGCGCAGGCGGCCTGGAACGAACGCCTGGCCGAAGCGCTGTACGCCGCCCGACCATTGCTGCGCGAGGAACAACAGCGTGGCACGATTCATCCGCCATGCTTTGAGTGGGTCGCTTCCGGGGCGCTGGCGATTAACCCCCGCACCGGCAAACTGAAGCCGATTATTGACCGACGGATCACGGGCTGAACCATGACCACGACCGACGCCAGCCAACTGATCATCCCGGCGCGACTCCGTTCCATCCCGCTGGCCCGCGCGCACGCCCGCACGGTGGCCGAACAAAGCGGCTTTGCGCCGTCCGCCTGTCGCGCCATCGAACTGGGCGTCGAGGAAGCGGTCGCCCAATTCATCGGGTTGACCGACGACGACACCGCCACCCTGGGCCTGATTTGCGAGCCGGAGGCCACCCGATTGATCCTGCGTCTCCGTTACCACGGGTTGCCGCTGGATTTCTCGCGCTGGCCCGAATACGACCCGGACCAGCCGGAAGCGTACCTGGAAGGGCTGAGCGCCTACCTGATGCGGCATGCGTTTGATGAAGCGCACTGGCGCAATCTGGGCAAGGAAGGTCAGGAATGGCGACTGGTCAAATTTCTGGCCACGCCCCGGGTAGACGCGGAACCTGCGCCCGTCACGCCGCTGGAGCCGAAACCCACGCCGGCTTTCACCATCCACCGGCTGCAAGCCGACGAGGCGCTGGCGGTCTCGCGCTGCTTTTACGCCTCCTACGGCTATTCCTATGTCTACGATTTCGTTTACTACCCGGACCGGCTGGCGGCGCTGAACGCCAGCGATGAACTGATCTCGGCGGTGGCGGTGACCCCCGATGGCGAAGTGCTCGGCCATGCCGCGCTGATTCCCGCCGGCGCCGAGGCGCGAACGGGCGAACTGAGTATGATCGCTACTCCGCCCCACTATCGCGGCGGTGGCGTGGGTCGCCAATTAAGCGCGTGGTTGCTGGACTGGGCGGCGCGCCAGGGCTGGCATGGGGTCAACGTCAACGCCGTCACCTCGCATCCCTTCACCCAGCACATCGGTGTCCGGCTGAATTTCCGCCCTTGTGGCCTGCTGCTGGGGCTGGCGCCGGCCAGCCTATCGTTTCACGGCATCGCCGACCGCTTGCGCCAACGGGAAAGCTGCGTGCTGGCGTATCACGCCCTGCAACCGCCGTCAGCCCGGGCGCTTTATCCGCCGCTGCGCTACCAACCCCTGCTGGCCCGGATTTACGACTGGCTCGACCGCCCAGCATCGTTTGCGCCAGGCCAAGCTCCCACTGCGATGACCAGCCGCTGGGAAACCACCGCCAAAGGTCATCTCGGAACCGCAATCATCACCCTGCGTCAGTTGGGTCAGGATGCGGCGCACATCGTGGCCGGACAGTTGCTGGACTTGCGTCGCCAGGGCATGGAATGCGTGTTGCTGTATCTGAATCTGGGCGATCCGGCCTTGCCGACTTTCGCCGCCGACTGGGAGCGGCTGGGCTTTCATTTTGCCGGCGTCATGCCCGGCGGCGATGAAGGCGACTGGCTGATTCTCAACCACTTGTTGCAACAGGCCTTCGACTACGAGCGGCTGGTGCTGGCCGATGACTGGAGCCGTGAACTGCTGGCCGCCATCGAAGCGGAAGACCCAGTATTACAAACGCTGGCAAGGTGCGGTTGATCGCCTCACCGCCACCCAATAATAACGAGACGAACGTATAATTTTGGTTTAGTTCGAGATCATCGCTTGAACCACATATCGAGTTTGGCCGTCAACTCCTTGGCGTTAAACGGTTTGGCGATGTAGTCATCCATGCCGGCCTCCAGGCAGGCCTCCCGATCCCCCGCCATGGCGTTGGCGGTCATGGCGATGATCGGTATCCGCTCGCCGCCGCGCGCCTGCTCCATCTCCCGGATACGGCGGGTCGCTTCCAACCCGTTCATCCCCGGCATTTGCAGGTCCATCAACACCCCGTCGAAGGTCTGATCGGCAAACGCTGTAATGGCCTGAAGCCCGTCCTCGGTCAGCGTGACGGCGTAACCCTGACGCTCAAGCAGCCGGATGGCTACTTTCTGGTTGACGAGGTTGTCTTCCACCAGCAGCAGATGGACAGCGGAGGAAGGCTGACTGGGTGGCGCAACCGCAATCACCGGCGGCGGCTCGACGCTGGCCTGGGGAAGGGCGCGGGGCGGGGCGGGGTGGCGCAGCGGCAAGGTGAAATAAAAGGTGCTCCCCTGTCCAGGTACGCTTTCCAGCCAGATTCGCCCGCCCATCAGTTCGACCAGCCGCCTGGAGATGCTCAACCCCAGACCTGTCCCCCCAAAACGGCGCGTCGTGGAAGCATCCTCCTGGATAAAAGCCTCAAAGATGCGAATCTGCATTTCGGGGGCAATGCCGATGCCGGTGTCACTCACCGCCACATACAGCAGGGGTCGTTGGTCGGCGGCATCGGTGCGCATCACCACGTCAATCTGGCCTTGCTCGGTGAACTTGACGGCATTGTTTAACAGGTTCAGCAACACCTGCCGCAGGCGCATCGGATCGCCGAGCAGCGTGGCCGGCACATCGGCCTCGATGCGGCGATTCAGCGTCAGGTTCTTGGCTTCGCTGAGCGGTGCGATCACGTTGCAGGCTTCCTGCAATACGGAACGAGGCTGAAAGGGCGCTTGTTCGATGTGCAGTTGGCCCGCCTCAATCTTGGAGAAATCGAGAATATCGTTAATGATGGTCAGCAGGCCGTCAGCCGACGACTTGATCGTGACCAGAAAATCGCGTTGTTCACTGGTCAGCGCGGTTCCCAGCGCCAGTTCGGTCATCCCGATAATGCCGTTCATTGGCGTGCGGATCTCATGGCTCATGTTGGCCAGAAATTCACTCTTGGTGCGGTTGGCGACCTCGGCAGCGTCCAGCGCGCGTTCCAAGGCCTGGCGGCTGGCTTCGCGCTCAGACACCAGGCGCGCCACCGTAGCCGACAACTGGGCCAGGTCGTTCTTGCCCGCGCCGCCGCCAAGGTCGGGAGGCCCTTGCAGGTCTGACAACACTTCGCGCAGGGAGACCAGCGCCTTCTCACGGGTTTGCAGTTCGTCGCGCAGGTGGCTGGCTGTCTGGTTCAGCGCCAGCACCATGGGACGAAACTCCAGCGGTAGATCGCCCAGCAATCGCTCCACTTCGGGCGCCTGCTCGGGCGCCGTGCTGTGCTGAACCTGGAGGGCGCGGTCCAGGGTCCCCAGCCATTGCCTGAGGGGAAACCAGATCAGCAACATGCCCCCCATCAGTGCAGCCAGAGCGAGCATCACTGCCGATTGCACCAGGCGCCATAGTCCAGCGGCCAACGTATCCACATCAAACCTCAGACGCAGTACCCCATAGTCGCGGCCACCCACGGTGATAATCTGATTCACATCGTACAACTGGTGCGCGACGGCTTCTTTCAGCCAGGCCGGGGATGAATGATGTGGGTCGCCTGGGGCGACTGCCCGCAAGGTCGCGCCCCCCACGGCAATGTAATAGGCGCCGGCAAAGGGAGAACGGGAAATCACCCGGTGCAGGGTGCGCTGGATGGTGTCGTAGTCGCCGATTACTGCACTTTCAGTGATCGTCTGGGCGGTCACTTCGGTCAGCATCAAGGCCGATTGCTGGGCCTCTTCCAGCGCCTGCTCAAACTGGTAGTGGTAGAACAGCC
>CALMNY010000434.1 GCA_937872125.1 uncultured Candidatus Competibacteraceae bacterium
CCGAAGGCGTGAACGTCGAAACCGTGACCGATGCGCATATGGCTCCCCCGTTAAGGTTCAGCTAGCGGCGGCCGGGCGGGTCAGGTAAAACTCCGCCAGCGCCAAATCCTCCGGCCGGGTAATTTTCAGATTGTCCGCTCGTCCTTCGACCAGCCGGGGCGCGTAACCGGCTGCTTCCATCGCCGCCGCTTCATCCGTCACCAGCAGTCCGCGCGTTAGCGCCGCGTCTAGCGCCTCGTGCAGCATTCCCAGCCGGAACATCTGCGGCGTCAGGGCGTGCCAGAGCCGCGAACGATCCACTGTCGCCGCCACTCGCCCGGTGGCGTCGGCCTGCTTCAAGGTGTCACGTACCGGTACGGCGAGCAGTCCACCTACCGGATCATCCACCAACTCAGTGAATAGCCGATCCAAATCCTCGGCGGCCAGACAAGGCCGGGCGGCGTCATGGACCAGTACCCAATCAGTTAGCGCGACTCGTTCCCGCAGCGCCTCCAGTCCGTTCAGCACGGAATGGCAACGTTCTGCACCGCCGGTGACGACCCGCAACGGCTTGACGGCCGTGAGTTCGGCAGCGACTGTCGGCCACCATTCATCCTCGGCGCCGATAGCGACCACTACGCCAGCAAGGCGCGGATGAGCCAGCAAGGTTGCGAGGGCATGGGTGATGACCGGACGACCGGCCAGGGGCAGATATTGCTTGGGGACAGCCGAACCCATGCGTTTGCCGATGCCGGCGGCGGGGACCAGCGCCCAATGGCGCGGGCTAGTCATGACGCTGTGCTGCTCCAGAGGTTGGCGTGGGCTTGGTGGGTTGCGGCGCGGGTTTTACTGCGGGAGCGGGTTTTGCTGCAGGTGCGGGTTTTGCTGCAGGTGCGGGTTTCGGAGCGGGCGCTGGAGATTTGGCGGGTTGTTTGGGCGCGGTCGCGGGTGTCCGGGATTGGGTGGGCGGCGCAGCGGATTTGGCGGCTGGAACCGACGGTTTAACCAACGCCCCCGGCTTGGCGGGTTGCGGCGATGGTTTGGTCGGGGACGCGGGCTTGACGGCTGGAGCCGACGGTTTGACCGCAGGCGCCGGAGGTTTTGCCGACAACAGAGGCTTGGGCGGTGGCGCGGATTTATTCGGCGTCGCTGCTGGCGCTACAGGTTTTTCGAGCAGACGGTAGAAGGTTTCGTCCGGGCGGATCATGCCCATGTCGGCGCGCGCCCGTTCCTCGATGGCCATCAATCCCCGTTTCAGATCTTCAATTTCGGCCGCCAGCGCGTGATTTTTCTCAGCCCGTTCCGCATTGTCCTCAGTCTGCGCCTGAATGCTGATACGCAGGGTGTGCGTCTGGCGCACGCCATTTTCGTCAAGCCAGAGCAGATAATGCAGGAACACCAGCGCAGCGATCAGCGCGATCGCCAGCAGTTGCAGTTTCAAGCCATGCTCGGGGGAATGAACCATGAGGCGTGCGGGGGGTAAATAAATCAGCGCCTCCCCATCGCTCCGTCCATGCTGGCAACGGTACGATGGAAAGGCGCGGTTGCAGTTAAAACGACGGGCCTAAACGGTCCCGTCGGGGCTTCGGATTCAGCTCGGGAAGACGTTGAACGCCTTCTTGCCCGGATAGACGGCGGCGGAACCCAGTTCTTCCTCGATCACCAGCAGCCGGTTGTACTTGGCGATGCGGTCAGAGCGGCTGAGCGAGCCGGTCTTGATCTGGCTGGCGGCGGTGGCCACGGCCAGGTCGGCGATCGTGGTGTCCTCGGTCTCGCCGGAACGGTGCGAAGAGATCGAGGTATAACCGGCGGCGGCGGCCATGTTGATCGCCGCCAGAGTCTCAGTCAGAGTGCCGATCTGGTTGACCTTGATCAGGATCGAGTTAGCGATGCCCTCATCAATGCCGCGCTTGAGGATCGAGGTATTGGTCACGAACAGATCGTCACCGACCAACTGGATTTTCTTGCCCAGCACCTGGGTCAGATAGGCCCAGCCGGCCCAGTCGCTCTCGTCCAGACCGTCTTCAATCGAGACGATGGGATAGCGGTTGACCCAGTCGGCCAACTTGTCGGAAAACTCATTGGCGGTGAAGGATTTGCCCTCGGCTTCCAGCACATATTTACCGTTCTTGTAAAACTCGGAGCTGGCGCAGTCCAGAGCAATGTAGAGATCCTTGCCGGGGGTGTAGCCGGCGCTGCGAATGGCTTCCATGACCACTTCCAGGGCCGCTTCGTTGGACGGCAGATTGGGCGCGAAGCCGCCTTCGTCGCCGACCGCCGTATTCATGCCCTGCT
>CALMNY010000435.1 GCA_937872125.1 uncultured Candidatus Competibacteraceae bacterium
CCCGATAACCGCGGCTTTCCTGGCTGAGGATAACCTCGATGCGCGCGGGAGCTGCGGGCGCCGTCCTGCTGATGACGAGCATCAGCACGCTCAGGCCAACCGCCAACCGCCATCGCCTGCATTTTGTGATGGTAATAGCCAATTCGGCCGGTCAACTCCTTTATCAGCCCCACCGCCTCCCAACCGCTCGCATCGGTAACGGTTAAAAAGGCCAGTCCACCGTCAGAAACACCTGGCGCCCCACCGTGGTAGTGTTCTGGTAACTGACCTGATCGTCGAGCAGGTTGTGAATGTTGAGCGCGATACTACCGGCGCGTCCGCCCCCCTTCAGCTTCCGAGCCAGCCGGAGGTCGAGATAGCGGGTGGGCGGAACCCGCGTGCCGCCCTCCAACCATTCCATGCTGCTGACGTAATTGAAGCCGAGCGACCCGCTGAGGCGGTCGTTGAAGTCGTGCGTCACCAACAGGTCCGCAATGTGGCGCGGCGCACTCTCCGTATAGCGGACGCCCTGTGGGTTGTCGCTGTCGATGTCGGTATACGCGTAGGCCAAACGCACGGTGGTGGCGGGGGTCAGGCGCCAGCGCGTTTGCGCTTCAAACCCGGTCAGCGTCGCCCAACCCCCATTGACGGTTTGCAGGGGAACCTGGTCGACCAGCGCGTTGAGAAGGTCGTCGGTCCGATCGTGAAACACCCGCAGGTCGACGGTCAGCCCCCCGTCGGGAAAAGACCCCAGATAGCCGATTTCCCGGCTCAAGAGGGTTTCCGCGCGCAAACCGCCCGCTTGGTCCCAGAGATCGTTGCGCCAGGTCTCCTCCAAAAAACCGGGGACGCGAACCGCCCGCGACAAACCCCACCGCAGCGTCTGCCGGTCGGCCAAGCGGTAGTTGATGGCCAGCCGGGGTGACCCGTAGTAGGCGTCGGTCAGGCTGTGATGTTCCAACATGGCCCCGACGTTGACCAACCACCGCAGGCTCGGGCGGTATTCCCAATTGCCGAACACCCGCGCGTGGCGGTTTTCCGGCGCGTTCCGCCACGGCGAACCGGACAGCCCCGCCACGCGATCCTCGGCCTCCACCTCGTCCAGGCGGGCGCTCGCGCCCACGATCAAGCGCGTGGCTTCGGACGGCGCCCAACTCCGGCGGACCTCGGCGTCGTACCGCCGTACCGAATAGGCGCGTTCGTCCAGGAAGCCGCCGCACCGGGCGGTGCGACGATAGGCGGACGAGGCGTCCAGTTGCGTGTAATACAGTTGGAATAAGGTTTGTTCGGCGGTGCTGGGATTGTATTCCAGCCGAAACTGCGCGTAGCCGTCGTCGATCGGGCGACGGTGCGGGGGGATACACGTGCCGAAAACCGGCGCGTTACCTTCGTCGAACCCGTAACCGTATTCGCCGGTTTTATAGCCGGCCAAAGCGGTCATTTGGAGGGTGGCGGAGGGGCGCGCGTCCAGCCGGCCAGCCAAATAGCGCACCTGTTTGCTGTCGGCTCGGTGATTCACCCCGTCGTCTTCCCGAAACGCAGCGGACAATCGGTAATCGACCCGGTCGCTGGTTCCACCGTAACGACCGTAGACGTCTCGGATCCCGTTGTTACCGACCCGCGACTGCAGGTAGGTTCCCCGATCTTCCGCCGCTTGCCGGGTGGTGATGCTGATCGTGGCCAGAAACGCATTGGCGCCGTCGGTCACCGCGTTGGAACCCCGCACGAACTCGATCCGCTCGATGTCTTCCACCTCCAGCGGCAACGTCGCCCAATGGGTGCCGCCAAACACGGGATCGTACACCGAGCGGCCGTCCACCAACACCTGCATCCGATGCATGTAGCCCCCGTTGAGCCCATGGTAGCTCACCACCGGGGCGAGGCTGCTTTCGTAGGCGACCACGGCGCCGGCGACCCGCCGCATCAATTCGGGAATCTCCCGCACGCCCATGGCGCGAATGAGTTCCCGATCGATCACCGTGACGGCCACGGGGGCATCGCCGAGCGGTTGCACTAGATGGGTCGGAGAAATCACGACCGGCAACTCCTGCAAAAACTCATTCTCCGACGCATCGGCCGCCGCCGCGCCAGCGCCGCCCGGGTCAATCCCTCCTCCGCAGATCCCCAGGAGCATCAGGGAAGGCAGCCAATCCCTGCGCGGGCAAAGCCGGATGACGTGGTGCATGAGGAGCGCCTATGGTGCGTTGAGTCCCCAAAATCGGCCGATGTGATAGCTGGCGCAGATCCCGACCGGCAGGAGGTAATCGGCCGCCTGCCCGCACGCGTCTTCCGCCGTGCCGGGCGCGATCGGGGCGCCGTGACCCATGCCAGGGATGGTGTAGGTTTCCACCCAACTAACGTCCGCTGCATCCTGGTACACCCGATGCAAAGCCCCGTTCACCGTCTTTTCGCTCGCCGGGGTTTGATCGATACCCAACACCTGGGTCCATTGCTCCAGGAGTTCCCGGGCATTATCCGGGTCCACCACCCAGTCCGCCTCGCCGTGCCAGATGGAGACCCGCGGTCGACGCCGCTCGAGCGGACCCGCCGCGCCGGTCGCCCGACGGACGGCTTCTCCCCATGCCGCCGGTTCCCAATCCCGGCCTACCCATTGACACCACAAGGCGCTGAACAGGCCCGACGCGCATCCATAGGGAACGCCGGCCAGGATGGCGCCGCCGGCAAACACCTCCGGGTAGGTCGCCAAGAGCACCGCCGCCATCGCACCCCCCGCCGACAGGCCCGTGACCTGGATTTTTTGCGGATCAATCGGATGATCGGCTTGCATTCGGACGATCATTTGCCGGATCGAGAGGGCTTCCCCGCGGTCGCGCGCCGTATCTTCCGGTTCGAACCAGTTGAAACACAGCGAGCTGTTGTTGTCAGCTTGCTGCTCTGGCATCAGCAAGGCGAATCCCCAGCGGTCGGCGTACCGCATCCAGCCGCTGGCCTCCGCGTAAGGCACGGCGGTTTGGTTGCACCCGTGCAGCACCACGACCAGGGGCGCTGGCCGGCGTAAGCCATCGGGGAGATAACGGAACATCCGCAGCTGGCCGGGGTTGGTACCGAAGTCGGTGACCTCGGTGGGGACGCCGGCGACGCTGCCGAGGCTAAAACCCGCCGCGAGCAGGGCAAGAACAACCCGCGCACGGTGGATCAAACGATTCCAAAGTAGATGCATGCTAGGGTCTCCCCTGGCTCGCCAAGGACGGGGGCGGTAAATTGAAGGCGATCTGTTTTAATGATGGTCGAACCCGCAGTTTTTTCTACTTTCGGGCCACCTGACCGATGGTTCCGGTCGCCGCTCGACCCTGTAGCCGATAAGCATCATGTCCGCCGCCAAGAAACAAGCCGCCGCCCTCCACGCCCTGTTGATGGAACGCTTCCCCCAGGCGTTTCCCCAGGATTACGACACCCTTCTCCCGCTCAAGCTCGACATCGAGGCGGACCTCCGCGAACGGCTGATCGCCCTGGGGGAGCCGGTCGATCCCGACCTGTTGCGGCGGGTGCTGGCCAATCACACCGGGCGGGCCGGTTACCTGCTGGCGCTGCTGCACCGGCCCGACGGCCGGCGCTACGACCTGGACGGTCGTCCGGCGGGGACGGTAGACGAAGCCGCCCGCGCCGAGGCCATCCGGCTGTTAGCGGCCCACCAGCAGCGCCAGCACGATGCCGCCACCCGCCGCCGTCGGCAGCGGGCGCTGGAACAGCAGCAGCAGGCGGCCAAGGCCGCGCGGATCGCCGAACGGGAGCGGCGGGCCGCCGAAAAGCAGCGGCGGCGCGAGGAAAACGAGCGCAACCGGCGGCGCAATCTGGAGCGCAAAGCCGCCGAGGAGCAGGCGCGCGCGGCGGCGCGCCCCGCCGGCGGTCCACAGCCCGTGCCGACGGTGATCCGCAAGCAGCGGCGGGGCGATCCCAGAGAAATCCGTTCGAAGGACCGAAAGGAGTAGCACGCGCACCTTGGGCGAAGGCTTTCCCCAGGCGTTTCCCCGGGATTGCGACGCCCTTCTGCCGCGCGAGCCCGACATCGCGGCAGGCGCGGCGTGCTCCTCGACTCCGCATCACCCAAACCGGACCGGGCCAGGTGGCCGGCCACGGTGCGCCGCTCCGCTCGAACCGGGGGGCCGCCGGCCGATACCGGGCATCCGGTTCGGGCGCGGGTTACCGCCCGCCAACGGTCACCGTACTCAGAGCATCGGCCCGACGCGAACGTAGACCACGGTCGGTTTGGGCAGGACGGCGGCGAACGGATTCCAGGGCGGGCGAGGACGGGCGACGTCTTCGGGCGTGGGAATCCGAAAGATCTGCTGGCGATCCGGCGTCCCGTAATCGACCTGGACGGTTTTCAGGGCGGTCAGGTCGCGGACGTACAGGATTTGCGCTGAGGGCCGGGGACCGTCGGGCAGCTTGACGCCGGGCAGCACCGTCACCACCGCCCGCAGATGGGCGAACTCGGGCTCCGTCAGCAGGCGTTCCAGGCACTCGGGATGCCGGGTGATTTCGGCGAACCGCAGCGGCGGTTCCGGAGTGACCGGGTGGCCGGCCTCTTCCAGATAGCGCACGACGTGGTCCTGGATGCGCGCGGCGACGCTCGCCGCTGTGTACAGCTTGTTGATCCAGAGCACTTCAACCTGGGGCAGGAGATCGAGCGACAGCTGCCGGCCCGAGGCCAGAACCCGCCCGAACGCCGTGGTGGCCCGGCCGCCGATGGCGCGCCAGCCCTGCTGTTGCGCCCGGTGCAGCGCCTGACCCAGCAGCCCCGTCGCGGTGACGCCATACAGCAGCGAGACGCCGCCACTCGGCAGGCGCAGATTCGGATTCGGCACCGGCGCATCCGGTAACGGTACGCTCGGCGGCGTCGGCGCGTCGGCGGGCAGGAACAAGGCCGTCAGCAGGGTCGGCCCAAAGGCGCGAAACCCCGTCGGACCTGCCGGTTTGACCGGTGGTCGTCCCCGAGCGCGGCCCGGCGAACGGCTCGGTGGCGTTCCCTCTGGCGTGGACATAAGCGGTCGCTGAGTGGATGGGAAGCAGTGATTATTCTTGGTTAAACCCGTATTCAAAAGTGCTGGCCTGGCCCGGTCAACGCAGCTCAACCGTAGGACTGATCGTAACATAGCGGGCGTGCGATGTTTATCGGCCATGCTTTTGCTTATACTTTATCTCTTTTTCCGCCCCCCGTTGGAGCCGCCATGCCCCTCCCCACCGCGCCGGAATCCCGCCTGCTCGACCTCGAACTGCTTGATTTGAGCGACCGCCCCGTTTGCGGTCGCGACGTGCTGGTGCTCCAGCAGTGGTTCGGGCTGACCCAGACCGAGATGTGCTATCTGCTCGGCTTGAGCGTGCCCAAATGGAACCATTACCTGAACCACCCCGACGCGCCGCTGAACGATCCCACCGTGGCGTTGCTGGTCTGGTTGCTGGCCACCTGCCCCGAAACCCGGTTCCTGCCGCGGTTCCCCGAACCGGCTGAAGTCCTGCCGCTGTACCTGGAGACCGCCCGACAGAGCACCAAGCGGCTGGGCGCCATCCGCAAAACCAAACTGGGTAAAACGGCCTTCGGCTTGTTGGTGGGGCGGGAGGTCACCAGCGCCAACCGGTGGTTGGCGGAACACCAGACGCGGTTGCCCAGCCCGCAGGTGTATCGCCTGCTGTTCGTACTGCGCAACGTCCTGTGGGCCCACGGCGTGTCGGGCTTCGACGCCTGGGTCGAGCGCGTCGAACTGGAGGCGGCGGCGCGCGGCCTGACCCTGTCGTCCCGCATGACCTCGTGGTCGCGGATGCGCCCCGGCGGCGACCCGCCGCCGGGGCGCGAGCGCCGGCGGTCCGGCCCCGCCAAACCCGCCGAGCCGGCGCCCGCCTGATGGTCCCCCCGCCGCCCGATTCCCAGGCGTTCGACCTGGAGCACCGGCCGCTGCGCGGCCACGATTTGACCCGGTTGCGCCAGTGGACCGGTCTGACCATCGCGGATTGCTGTTATCTGCTGGGCGTGACGCCGCCCCGCTTCCACGACTACCAGCACCGACCCGACGACCTCCTGGACGATCCCGCCGTCGCGCTGCTGGCGTGGGCGCTCCTGCGCTATCCCGAGGCGCATTATCTGCCGGCTTTTCCCGAGCCGGCAGCGGTGTACCCGGCCTACGCACACGCCCTCCAGCACAGCGGTGTGGCCTGGTCCGACCCGGACGGTGCGTTTGCGCTGCTGTTGGGCCAGCCGCGCCGGGCGGCGGAACGCTGGTTGTCCGGGCTGGGCTCGCCGCGCCAGACCGTTCATCCGCCCCTGCGGCGTTTGTTGCTCGCCTTCGAGCGCTTGCTGGCGACGCGCGGCGTGGCCGGCTTTCAAGCCTTCGTGGACCGCGCCCGGTTCGAGGCCCGGGTCCGCGGGTTGGATCTGGATTCGCCGGTGCTGCAGACCTGGGCGCGGCATGGCGCGCGCGGACGCCCGGCCGCGGCCGCCCGGTCGGGCTCGACCGAGGTGTTCCGGCGGTG